>JBGPIG010000027.1:0-14568 GCA_041484745.1 Nitrospirota bacterium
CGGTACTCGATCTTCACGGACGGCGTCTTTCTGCTGGACACCGGAGGGAACATCATTCTGAATTATCCTGAAAAGATCCGGGATTCGGCGATCAACCTGTTAAGCATCGAGCCGATCAGCAGGATCATTGCGGACAACAGGCCTATGGTTTCGAACATCTATACTCTTGAACCGATAGGTAGAAAAGTCTTGTTCGTCCTCGTCCCAATGAAGGACAAATATGGAAATCCCGCGGGCGTGGCGGGTGGCGAGATCGATCCCACGAATCCCGCTTTGACCCGCATGTTCGGTCTGCTCCACAAGGGCAAGCACATCTTCATCGACATTGTCGACTCGAACGGCATGATCATCTCATCCGCGGATCCCTCCCGCATACTGACGCAGTGCGACCGCAAAAAATTCTTCGCCACCATCATCAGCGACAAGAAGGAACGCGTGACGACCTGTCACAGCTGCCATTTTTCCGGCTCCCAGAACGAAAAGAAGAACATGATCCTGGCTTTTGTCCCGCTTGAGATGGCCCCCTGGGGGATCTCCATCCAGGAACCCGAGGAAGACGTGTTCACTCCGGCCTCAAACCTGAGGCAGATATTCATCTTACTTGCCGTAATCTTTATCGGGACCGCATTCATCCTGACCGTCGGCATCAGTCGCAGCATTGTGGATCCGCTGAACGATCTCATCCGGGGAACCAACCGGATCGCCAAGGGCAATCTGTCGAAGCCGATCCAGCCTCACGGGAACGATGAGATCGGCGTCCTGAGCCAGAGCTTCGAGACCATGCGAATCAAGCTCGTCGAGTCCATGGAGCGCATTACCAAACACGCTGAGGAACTCGAGACCCGGGTTCATGAAAGAACGCGGCAGATCAATGACAGCCAGCAGCGGGTGGCAGGGCTGCTCAAGAAGGTCATATCGACCCAGGAGGATGAGCGCAAGCGGATAGCGCGCGAACTGCACGATGATACGCTCCAGGAACTTTCAGCGGCCCTCATGAAGGTCGACATGTGCAAACTCCACCCCGAGCAGGTAACGACGGAGAAGGTCAACAAGATCCGCGATATCCTCGGGAAGACATTTGAAGGCATCATCGGCATCATCCAGAACCTGCGGCCCACCCTCATAGACGACCTCGGCCTCTCCGCGGCCATACAGTCGCTCCTCGATATGCACCTCGGCGAGAAAGGGATCAACTATATCATGAATGCCGACAGCGTGAAGGAACGGCGTTTCCGTCCGGAGATGGAGATAACGCTCTTCCGGATCATCCAGGAGGCCGTCGTGAACATCGCCCGCCATGCGAAGGCCGAGAATGTCTTTGTCCTCTTGAAGGTCGTGGGTGATTCCCTCCATATCGATATTGAAGACGACGGGGAAGGATTCGACCTCGACACCCTCTTTGAGCAGAGTAACTATGATATTAAGGACCGCCGCGGGCTGGGCCTTCTGGGGATGAAAGAACGGGTCTTTCTGATTGGAGGAAAAATGGAAGTGTGCTCAATGCCGGGACTCGGAACGCGGGTGGATATCAGGATACCCCTGATGCCGCCGGAAGGCGGTGGACATGCCTAAGAAAAAGGTCCTCATCGCCGATGACCACGCCCTGGTGCGGGAAGGGATCGTCGCCTTTCTGAAACTCTGTGACAACATCGAGGTTGTGGGTGAAGCCTCGGACGGGCTCGAGGCAATTGAGAAAACAAAAAAGCTGCGGCCTGATATCATCATCATGGACATCAATATGCCGAAGCTCGGCGGGCTCGAGGCCACCGTCGAGATCAAGAAGCTGTATCCCGATACCAAGGTGCTGGTCCTCACGCAGTACGAGGACAGGGAGTATATTTCACGATTTCTCAAGGCCGGCGTATCGGGTTATCTGCTCAAGAAGGCGGTAGGAAGCGACCTCATCACCGCCCTCAAGACGATCATTCGCGGAGAATTATACTTGTATTCTTCGATCGCCTCGGAAGTTGTTGCAGGCTACTTGCATGGAGACCCGCAGGTCGATATGGCGAATCCCTATGATAAGCTGAGCGACCGGGAAAAACAGGTGCTGAAACTGGTGGCCGAAGGATACACCCAGAAGGAAGTGGCAGACCTGCTCTGCATCAGCGTCAAGACCGTCATTGCTCATCAAACAAACATAGGTGAAAAGCTCGGCATCCACACCCGGGCCGGTCTGGTCAAATTTGCGATTCAGAAGGGGATTATCAGAATTGACGGATGAGGTCGAGGAACCTATATCTTCCCGTCCACCATCTCCCGCATTTCTTTGCCCGCCTTGAAGAACGGGACCTTCTTCGGCGGCACCGAGACGGTCTCCCCGGTCTTCGGGTTCCTGCCCTCTTTGGCACGGCGGTGACGGATACGGAAGCTCCCGAAGCCCCGAATCTCGACCTTGTCGTCCCGGGATAAGGCGTCTTTAATGCCGTCCAGGACGGTGTTGACGACAACTTCCACCTGTTTCCTGGTCAAACCCGGTTTTTTTTCGGCTATTTTGTCCACCAGCTCCGCCTTTGTCATGCTGTTTCCTCCTCACCCCTCCGGTGCAATGTAAAACTTTTACCACAGAGACCACAGAGAACGGCTTTCATTCAGGGGGAAATGCTTCCCTGGTCATTTTCCTGCTCTGCGTCCCCTTTTATTATTATTACTATTACCAGCCCTTATAATCCCTATCTTGATCCGTCAACTACCGATACAGATATTGGAAACTCACGGAACTCCTGTTGATGCCGTTCGTGACAACGTCCGCGATCCAGGACGCTGACTCTTCCCTCAGATACTCAAGGAACGGGATCTTTTTCTTCTTTTCCACGACCGTCGGCTTCCCCTTGATCCCCGCCAGGACGCCCGCGACCTGAATGCTCTCCGCAAGATCACCCATCTGGTCAACGAGTTTGAGGGAAAGGGCCTGTCTGCCGGTGAAAATGCGGCCATCCGCGATGGCCCTCACGTTCTCAGCCGGCAAACCGCGGCCTTCGACCACGGCTTCGATGAACTGGCTGTGCACATCGTCGATCACGCCCTGGAGCAGTTTTTTCTCCTGGTCGGTCATGTCCCGGAAGGGAGAGCCCATGTCCTTGTACTCCCCCGCCTTAACCACCATGCCCCTCACGCCGATCTTCTCAAGGAGCTTCTCGATGTTGGCGAACTCCATCTTCACGCCGATACTGCCGGTGAGCGTACCCGGATTGGCCACGATCCGGTCGGCCGCCGCCGCAACGTAATACCCGCCCGATGCAGCGACCGTCCCCATGGAGGCGACGATCTTCTTGCCCTCTTTTTTCGCGTTTTTTACCGCGTTGTAGATCTCCTGGGAAACGACCACCCCGCCGCCGTGGCTGTCGATCCGGATGACGATTGCCTTGATGGAGTCCTCCTCGGCATACTCGTTCAGCTCCTCCACCACGTGTTCTGCCGAGACGAGCAGCCCCTCGAGCCTGACCAGCGCCACCTTGTCGCCCCGCACCCTCGGCAGGGTCGCCGACGCCCGTTTGTTACCCGACAGGAGCGACACCAGGGAGAGTGCGATAAAAAAGATGACTCCGAGCGCAACCGCCGTCGCAACAACGATCAGAAAAGGATTTTTCCTCATTGGTGAATCAGCTCCGATCCTTCAACAGGGCGCCGATGGATGTATCGGGCTTCTCCTGCTGGCTCATGTATTCTTTCAGAGTAGACCGGTCGTTGCCCTTCACTTGCGCTTTGATCGAGAGCGCGATCTTCCGTTCTCCCTTGTCTATCTTGATGACGCGGGCGCTCACTTCATCGCCTTCCTTGATCGCGGGGGCGTCTTTCAGCATCTCCGATGTGGGGATCAGGCCTTCAATGCCGAGTTCAAGCTCGACGAACGCGCCAAAATCCGCGACCTTTTTCACCTTGACGGTCTCGTCCTGGCCGACTTTGTAGCGTTCGAGAATCGCCTTTTCCCATGGGTCGGGAGTCAGCTGCTTGAGGCCGAGCGAAATGCGCTCCTTCAGCGGATCGATGGAGAGCACCACGGCCTTGGTCTTTTGTCCTTTTTTGAGCACTTCGGAGGGATGTTTAATATGCTGGGTCCATGACAGGTCGGAGATATGGATGAGTCCGTCGATTCCCTCTTCCAGGCCGATGAAGGCGCCGAAATCGGTGATGGTCTTTACCTTTCCCTCCACCTCGGAGCTCACGGGATAGCGGTCACCAATGCTGTGCCAGGGATTGGCTTCGATTTGTTTCAACCCGAGCGAGATACGCTTGCCCCCGGGGTCCATGGCAAGCACCTGTGTCTCGATGATGTCGCCGATGGAAACCACCTTGGAGGGGTGCTTCACCTTCTGCGTCCATGACATTTCGGAGACGTGTACCAGCCCTTCAACGCCATGCTCCAACTCGACAAAGGCCCCATAGTCCGTCAGGCTCACCACCTTGCCGCGCACCCTGCTCCCCACGGGATATTTCTCAACGACCGTGAGCCACGGGTCCTGTGTTTTCTGTTTGATGCCGAGCGAGACCTTCTGCTTTTCCCGGTCGTACTTGAGCACGACCACCTCGATCTTTTCTCCCACCTTGCATATCTCGGAGGGGTGGCTGATCCTGCCCCAGGACATGTCGGTAATATGGAGCAGGCCGTCTATGCCGCCCAGGTCCACAAAGACTCCATACTCGGTCACGTTCTTGACCACGCCGCTCACGACCTGTCCCTCGGTCAGCGAGGCAAGCGTCTCTTCCTTTTTTGCGTTCAGAGAGTGCTCGAGGAGGGCCCTGCGGGAGAGCACGATATTTCCTCGGCCGGAGTTCATTTTTATCACCTTCAGGTCCATGACCTGGCCGATCATCCGGTTGAGCTGGTGAACAGGCTTGGTATCGATCTGGGATCCGGGCAGAAATGCCTGCACCCCCCCGATGTCGACGGTCAGACCGCCTTTGATCACCGTAAGAACCTTTCCCTTTACCGGCGTCCCGGTCTGGTATGCACGGTTCAAGTCCTCCCAGACCTGGAGGGTTTTCGCCTTATCCCTCGAGAGCAAGAGGTTTCCGTTCGAGTCTTCGGCGGCTTCGAGCAGGACCTCGAGTTCATCTCCGGGCTTCAACGTCTTGAGCTCTTCTTCGGTAAATTGTTCCGCCGGGATGATGCCGTCGGACTTATACCCGAGATCAATCATCACCACGCCGGACCGGACCTGCAATACCCGTCCCCGCACCACCGTCCCCGACTTAAAGCTCTTTAAGGACTGGCTGTAGAGCTGCTCAAACTCGGAGTTCTGCTTTTCTCCGTCCGGTGCATCATTTTCTTCATGCTCGTTGTCTTCGAGTGTATCATTCATTACAATCGCCTACCTCCCGAAAGTATATGGCCGGCACTGATTACTACCTGCCGACCTTCCCGCTCTTCAGTTTTTTCAACACGCCCTCCAGCACCCAGTCGGGCGTGGACGCTCCCGCCGTAACTCCTACCGTGGCCACACCCTCCAGCCATTCCGGCCGGATCTCATCCGCGACTTCGATATGGTACGTGGGATGGCCTTCCTGCTTGCACACGGAGACCAGCCTGCCCGTATTGGCGCTGTTGCGGCCTCCCACTACCAGCATAACGTCTACGCGACGCGTCAGGATGCGCGCCGCCTCCTGACGTTCTTTTGTTGAATTGCAGATGGTGTTAAAAACCTTTAATTCTTTGGAAAGACGTAACAATAGTAGCACAATTTCGGAAAAATTGCCATACGATTGCGTGGTCTGCGCGACGATCCCCAACCGGGGTTCAAACTTCAGGCCCGCCACGTCATCCACCGTCTCTACCACCACTGCGTTGTCTCCGGCATAGCCGAGGATGCTCTGCACCTCGGGATGCTTCTTCTCACCGACTACAATCACCTGATACCCTTCCTTATGGAGCGCCTCGGCATCGCGCTGGGCCTTGCCTACGAAGGGGCAGGTTAGATCAATGATTTTAAGCCCCTTGTCACGGGCCTGTTCGATCACCCGGGGAGGTACGCCGTGCGAGCGGATAATAAGAAAGTCCCCCGGCTTAAGCGACGAAAAGTCCTCGACCGTCAGCACCCCGGCCCGGCGCAAACGCTCAACCTCTTGGGGATTGTGTATCAGCGGCCCCAGGCAATAGACGTTTCCGCCGGCGGCAATCTCGAACGCCGTATTGATCGCCCGACTCACGCCAAAGCAAAACCCCGCCTTTTCAGCCAGCAATACTTCCATGCCTGATCACATCACCTTTGCGATTTCGGACAGCATCCTGCCAAGCACCTCATCAATGCTCATGGCACTCGAATCAATCAGCAGCGCATCGTCCGCTTTCCTGAGCGGCGCGATCGCACGACCGCTGTCCTGACGGTCGCGGTCTTGTATCTCCCGCGTTATCCGGGAAAGGTCCACGTCCATACCCGTTGCCTTGAGCTCTTGATAGCGCCGTTTTCCTCGTTCCTCGGCGCTTGCGTCCAGGTAGAACTTCACGTTTGCATCGGGAAACACGACCGTGCCGATATCCCTTCCATCCAACACCACACCGCCGTACGTACCGAGCTCTCGCTGCAGCAAGAGGAGCCGGGCGCGGACCGCCGCTGATTTAGAAACAGCGGACGCCATCATCCCCATCTCGGGAGTACGGATCTCTCCCGTCACATCAATTCCGTCAACGAAGAACCTCGGATCGCTGTTGTCCTTTTTGATCGAGACGTCGGTCCGGGAACAGAGGTTCGCAAGCCTGGGTTCATCGGCAGGATCAATGCCTTCGCGCTTCGCCTTCCATCCGATAGCGCGGTACATCGCACCGGTATCGATATAGATATATCCCAAGCGCTGGGCCAGTAACCGCGCCACCGTGCTCTTGCCGGCGCCCGAGGGCCCGTCAACCGCGATTATGAGTTCCTTTTTACTCATCAGTCTTAGGCGTCATTAGTCGCAAAGGGCATAGCGCAAAGCGCAAAGGGCAAAGGGCAGCGGGTTTAAACACTATGCTCCATGCGCTATACGTCTTTTCCGTACGCCGTTTGTTTGAGCAACCGTTCAAATCCGGGGAACGAGGTGTCGATCCACGCGGTATCGCGAATTACAGTATCACCTCTGGCGGCAAGCCCAGCCACTGCCATGGACATGGCAATACGGTGGTCGCCATGGCTCTCGCACGCCGCACCGTCGAGCGCGTCCCTTCCCGTAATCTCCATGCCGTCAGGACGTTCCCTGACAACGACGCCCATTTTGCGGAGCTCCGCAGCCATGGTCGCTATCCGGTCGGACTCCTTCACGCGAAGCTCGGCGGCATCCTTGATGATGGTTGTACCCTGGGCGTATGATGCGGCAACGGACAGCACCGGGATCTCGTCAATCGCCCTCGGGATCATATCGCCCGCGATCTGAACAGCACGGAGACCTTGGTACCTCACCCGGATGTCCGCAACAGACTCGCCTGCCTGCTCCCGCGGGTTTTCGAGCGCGATGTCCGCCCCCATCGACAGGAGGACATCTATGATGCCCGTGCGCGTTGGATTAACGCCCACGTTTTCTATCATCAGGTCCGAGCCCGGCACGATCGATGCGGCGACCATGAAAAACGCGGCCGACGATATGTCGGAGGGAATCTCGAGCGGCCCGTTCGGCCGAAGCTTCTGTAGTCCCCGGAGCGTGACGCGCGTGCCCTGTTCCTTGACCTCAACGCCATAGAACCCGAGCATGCGTTCTGTGTGGTCCCGTGACTTCGATGGCTCGTTCACGGTAGTCTCGCCGTCCGCATACAATCCGGCGAGCAACAGCGCTGATTTTACCTGAGCGCTCGCAACGGGACTGACATACCCGATGGCCCTGGTCATCCGTCCACCGCCCCTGATCGCGAGCGGCGCAAGCTTTCCTCCGGAACGGCCGTCGATCACCGCGCCCATCTGACGGAGCGGGTCAACGATCCTGGCCATCGGTCTTTTCACGAGATAGCGATCGCCGGTCAGCACGGAAAAAAAAGCCTGGCCCGCAAGGAGCCCCGCGAGAAGCCTCATGCCCGTCCCCGAATTGCCGAGGTCGAGCACACGAGCCGGCTCCGTCAAACCGTCAAGACCGTTTCCATGGACGAGAAGACGGCTGGTGCCGAGACCCTCCACGGTGATCCCCATCATTTGCATTGCCCGGGCCGTGTTCAGGGTATCTTCACCGGTAAGAAAACCGTTAATGAGGGTGTCCCCCTCGGCAATCGAGGCCAACATCACGGACCGGTGAGATATGGATTTATCTCCCGGCAGGACAACCTCGCCAAGAAGTCCGCGGGACGGTTTGATAAGAAGGTCCGTCACTTATCCCAGCCCTCGCCTGGCATCGCTTGCCAACTGTAAATGTTTTTCGAGGCGCTTCCCGTCTCCCGCAACGATGTCCTTCTTGATTGTGCTCAGAACGAACTGGTAGCGTTCAATCATCTGGATGATATTCTCACGGTTCATGAGGCAGATGTCCTTCCAGATTTCAGGGGAACTCGCGGCAATGCGGGTGAAGTCCCGGAATCCTGCACCGGAGAAGGCAAGATAATCCTCATCCCCCGTGTTCAGCCCGGCCACAGCGCTCATCATCGCAAAAGCCGCCACATGCGGCATATGACTCACCGCGGCAAAGACCTTGTCATGCATGTCCGCGTCCATCACGATCACCTGCGCACCGGCGGCGGTCCATACTTCCCTGACAGCGTCGAGCGCCTGCGCGTTGGTTTTCTTCGTCGGCGTGAGAATGCACTTGGCCCCGCGGAAGAGCGTGTCCGATGCTTCGGCCACACCGAACTTTTCCTTGCCGGCGATGGGATGTCCCGGAACATAGCGGGTCCCTCCCGGGAGCAGGTCCTCGATCTTTCTGACCAACTCTCCCTTCACGCTGCCCACATCGGTGAGGATCGAGCCGTTCTTTAAGTGCGGACCGATCTCACGGACCACGGTTTCGAAGGTGCCGACCGGAGAGGCAAGGACCACGAGGTCGGCGTCCTCAACAGCGTGCGTTGTCCCCTGACCCAGGTGATCGATCACGCCGAGCCGAAGAGCCAGCTCGAGTGTCTGTCTGCTCCTGCCCGAGCCCGTTATCCGGCCTGCGAGCCCTTTGGCCTTCAGGACCCTGGCAAGCGACCCGCCGATCAGCCCGACTCCGATGATTGTGACGTTTTTAAAATGAACCATAGGAATAAATGAAATTCCAAATCTCAAGTACCAATAATCAATTAATTTTCAACGTCCAAATTTCAAATTCCAAACTTTTTGGTTATTGTGATTTGATCATTGGTGATTATTTGTAATTTGGGATCTGTCATTTGGAATTTGCAGCTATATTTCTCTTCCCACCGCTTTCGCAATCAGTCTCAGCTCATCCATTAAGTGCATAAAGCTCTTAGGTTTCAGCGATTGTTCTCCGTCGCAGAGCGCCTCTTCAGGATTGGAATGTACTTCGATGATAAGGCCGTCGGCCCCTGCGGCCACGGCCGCCTTGGCCATGGGCGCGACCAGGTCCCACTTGCCCACCGCGTGGCTCGGGTCAACGATGACCGGCAGGTGCGTCAATTGTTTGAGCACGGGCACAGCTGAGAGGTCGAGCGTGTTCCGCGTCGCTGTCTCATAGGTCCGGATACCGCGCTCACAGAGGATCACCTCATGGTTTCCGCCGGACATGATATATTCTGCGGACATGAGCCACTCCTTGATTGTGGCTGAAATGCCGCGCTTCAGAAGCACCGGTTTCTTGCACATGCCGACTTCCTTGAGCAGCCGGAAGTTCTGCATGTTGCGGGCGCCGATCTGGAGCACATCGGCATACTTCGCGATCAGCTCGATGTCCCGGGGATCCATCACCTCGGTCACGATCGGGAGACCGGTACGCTCCCGCGATTCGGCCAGATACTTAAGACCCTCTTCCTCAAGTCCCTGGAAGGCATAGGGCGAGGTCCGGGGCTTAAACGCGCCGCCGCGGATAAAATTGGCCCCGGCGTTCTTACACGCTTGCGCGATCTCAATCATCAGCGTCTTGTTTTCCACGGCACAGGGCCCGGCCATAACTGCGATCCTCGTTCCGCCGATCTCTTGTCCGCCGACGCTGATAACGGTCTTCTCTCTCCTGAACTCCCAGCTCGCGAGTTTGAAGGGTTTCAGGATCGGGAGCACTTTCTCGACACCAGGTATGGCCTCTAACGGCAGACTCTGGAGGATCGCCTCATCGCCGATGGCGCCGATAATCGTTCTTTCCGTCCCTTTTGAAACGTGGGCCTGCAATCCATGGTCCTTGATCTTTTTTATGATATGATCGACCTGTTCCACTGTCGCATCAGGTCTTACAACGATTATCATGATATGCCTTTCTTGAAGGGTGAATTCGTCTTGCTAACGAGGAGGACGTTGAGAATGTAGTTCCGCAGGGAGCCGAGCGCATGGCGCATAGCGATTACATCCTCTGCGCTCTGCGCTATGCCTTAACGATCTTCTCCAGCTCGGCCACGAACCGCTTGTTCTCATCCGGGAGGCCGATCGTGACCCTGAGCTTCTTTCCACCCATGGGACGGATGATGACACCTTGCTTCAGGAGCGTAGAATATACTTCCTTACCGTCGTGAGAAGTTTCGAAGAAAATAAAGTTCGTCTCCGTCGGGATGAAGGTGACCCCAAACCGGCCAAAAGACTGGTACAGGAACTGTTTCCCTTCGTTATTGTTTGCGATCGATTTCTCGACATGCTTCCGGTCGGCAAGAGCCGCCAGCGCGCCGATCTGTGCCAACGAATTGGTATTGAACGGCTGTCGCACCTTGTTCATGAGCTCCGCGATGTGCGTGGTTGTGATTCCGTAACCGATGCGGAGCCCCGCAAGACCGTAAATCTTCGAGAACGTCCGGAGCGCAAGAACATTTTTCCCCGCGCTCAGATAATCAAGCGAATCGGGATAATCAGCATGCGTAACATACTCAAAGTAAGCTTCATCAACGGCCACAATCATATGGTCCGGCACACGGCCCATGAAACGGTCCATATCGGCCTTCGTGTTCATGGTACCCGTCGGATTGTTGGGATTGGCGATGAACACGATCTTTGTCTTCGCCGTGATCCGCTCAGCCATCGCGTCAAGGTCGTGCCGGTAGTCTTTGCACGGAACGACAACATTCGTTCCGCCGGCGGCCTGGGTTATCATCTTATAGACAACGAAGGAGGGATCGGCGGAAATCACCTCGTCTCCCGGCTGCACAAAGGTGCGGACCACCAGCTCGATGAGCTCGTTCGAACCGTTGCCCAGGATGATCTGGGCGATGTCCGCCCGGTAGAACTTGGCGAGGGCCTGAGAGAGGTAAAAGCCGCTGCCGTCGGGGTAACGATTCAACCCTTCCAGCGCCTTCTTGACCGCCGCAATTGCCTTGGGTGACGGCCCAAGAGGGTTTTCATTCGAGGCGAGCTTGATGCTGCCGCTGATCCCCAACTCCCGCTCTAGCTCCTCGATCGGCTTTCCCGGAACATAGGGCGTGATGCTCTTTATATTATCCGAAACAGGTATCATGTATTCAGCTCCGATCTATGAATTACTCCGTTATGCGCAGAGCGCTAAGCGCAGAGTGTACATCTTTCTGCCTTTGCTCTATACGCCACATGCGCCATGCTCTTTGCGCAGTGCCGTTATGCGCTCTTCGGATACGACCCGAGGACTTTCAGGAACATGCAGTCGTTTCGGAGGTGCTCGATCGCCGTGGCAACCTTCTCGTCCTCGATATGTCCTTCCATGTCGAGGAAGAACACGTAATCCCATACCTTCCTGCCTGATGGCCGGGCGTCGAGCCGGTTCAGATTGATACCGGCATCGGCAAAGGGTGCGAGCATGGTATAGAGCGCCCCAACCTTGTCCTTGATCGAGAACATGATGGATGTCTTATCGCGTCCTGTTTTACCCGACGATTTCGGCGCAATGACCAGAAACCGCGTAAAGTTGTTCGGATTGTCCTCGATCCGCCGCGCCACGATCTGGAGACCATAGAGCATGGACGCCATTTCGCTCGCAATGGCGCCGATGGTGGGATCTTGGGCCGCCATCTCCGCTGCCCGCGCCGTGCTCGGTGCATCCATGATCGGGATACCGGCAAGGTTCTTCTCGAGCCACTGCCGGCACTGCCCCGGCACCTGGGGGTGGGTGTACACTTTTTTGATGTCTTCCATCCTGCCCGACTTGCTCATGAGATTTTGCGATACTTCAAGCAGTATCTCGGCATAGATCTTGAGGTCGGAATCGATGAACGTGTCGAGAGTGTAGTTCACCACGCCTTCCGTGGAATTCTCGATCGGAACGACGCCGAAGTCAGCCCGGCCGCGCTCCACCTCGCCGAATATTTCCCGAATGCTCTCCGTAGGCACGTATTGTGCGGCGTAGCCGAACTGTTGCATGCCGGCCTGGTGAGTGAATGTGGCACGAGGGCCGAGGTAGGCCACCTTGAGCGGGCGTTCCAGAGAGAGCGAAGATGAAAGAATTTCGTGGTAGACCGCCCTGAGCGTATCCTGAGGGAACGGTCCTTTATTGCGCGAGGTCAAACGCTCCAGGATCTCGCGTTCCCGGGAGGGGGAATGGAAATCCAGCTTTTCTGTTTTCTTAATGTTCCCGACCTCGATAACAACGCGGGCGCGTTCGTTCAGCAGGTCGAGCAGCTTGTCGTCGATCTCGTCGATCTTATTCCTGAGTCCCTGTAGCTTCTCCATAGACATAAAACCATTACCCACCTTTAAGCAAGTGTGAAATTATAGTTTATTTTTTAAGTAGTTGCAAGGACTTTTTGAGTTGCAGGAAGCAGCTTGGTCATAATTAATCATGGCTGTTTACTTTTTTGTTCTTTTAGGGAATAATGCATCATTCGTAAAATATGTTGAAAAGCTACTGCGAACGTCTGTCTCGCGCAAAGCCGCCAAGTACGCCAAGAAAGACAACGACATAGGCTGAAAAAGTCGAAATATCTTGATGCTATGTTCTCATATCACTTTTCATTCTTGTTTAATGACCAGCCGTTCCTTAAAAGGTTATCCTTTCTTTGCGCCTTTGCGTCTTTGCGCGAAAATGGTTATTAATTGAGGAGATGCTGCGCGTCGTCCATGCATTGCAATAAAGTAATTTCAACTTTAATACGAATGAGCCAAAATAATAGAAGGCATCTCAACGGGGGACCCGAACGATGCATGAAACCCTGCACAATGACATCAAATTCAACTGCGACGTTTCCGACGCGCAGTACTGGGGATATTTTTCGGTCTGCGGCCTCTTGATGAGGTACCGCGACCTTTTCCGGTCGGAAAAAGGCCTCAAGCCCTGGGCGGAGATCAATCGTGAAGAGATCGGAGACTGGATCGCCGGCAAGGAAGCGCGCTGGCCGGAGCTGGAGCAGAAAGACTTCCTGGACCTGACGATCGGCGGAAAGAAATACCACGCCTTCGATGTCTCCGGGATCAATGATGCGCTCCGAGACCGGGGGCTCATTTACGGCGCAGGCTACGGCATGTACATGAAACCCACCTTCTTTCTCGCGGAGCTGCATTCCACCCGGGAGATGGCCGGCCTGACCGTGTACACGTCGGGAAGGGAACAGGTGAGGGACCTCTTCACCTCACCCGGTATGCTCCAGGGAAAAAGCGTCTTCCTGCGCCATGAGCCGCTCACGATGCTCCTTCTGTACAAGTTCTCAGAGCTGAACGCGAGGCGCGTCACCGTGCTCGAGGATGCCTTTGCCTCCTACGGGTTCCATCACCGGCAGATCATCGACGAGACGTTCGAGAAACGACTGGAAAACATGGCGGAGCGCTATGCCGAGGTGCTGCTCTGTCATGAGATCGCGGAATTCCGGGAAGGTGTCCCGGAATGGAAGGAGCTCCTCACCCTGGCCGGCGACCGGAAAGTGGAGCATTATCTGCGGGCCGTAAAAGACCTCATCGCCGACACCTCGGACTACGGCCCCTTCAAGAGGATCATCGACATACGGGACCGCGGCGCCCTCAGCTTAACGATCGCGCTCATGGATGGCTATCGGAAGGTCATCTACCCGGAGATAAAAAAAGCGTATGACGAATTTGCGCGACAAGAGGACTGGCCTGCATTAGAACGATCACGGAGGGCAGGATATGAACGGTTCCGGTCGCGAAGAGATGCGATCGTGGACCTGTACCATACCAGCGGGGGGAAAGAGGATTTCAACAAGAAGATAAGGGACCTTCTGCAGTCCGTCTGATGCGTACACCTTGGGAACTGTCAAGCTGCTCTTAATAGAGAAGCCTTTTAAATGCTTTTTATTACATCAATAGGCTTTTCTCCCGGCTCTCCTATCTTCACACCGCCGTCAGCGCCTTGAGGGATACAGCAACGAATGGCGTCAAAGGCAAGCAAGACCCGTTTCTCCCGCTCGAGTCTGTCAGGGGGGATCGGCTTGAGCTCCCTTCCGATAAGCATCCGGCTGAGCTGCTCTTTCGTGGGGATAGATTCAAACCCTTCACCGATAACCTTGCCCGTCATCCCGTCGAGCACCACCGCGCTCATCGGGTCCATGACTACTGCCACGGGTATGGGGAGACTGCCGAGCACACGGGCGGCAGCCACCACATGCCGCTCCCGGGACGAGAGAGA
>JBGPIG010000028.1:0-14472 GCA_041484745.1 Nitrospirota bacterium
AGGTCTATCCCCTCTTCAACCTCTCCACCATGCTCGGGACCGGCGCCGGCGCCGACGCCGCTCTCCGATACGCCGTCGTACTCGCCATCGGAGACAAGCATTTCTGCATCGGCGTGGATGAGCTGCTGGGTCAGGAAGAAGTGGTCATCAAGATAGTTTCAGGCATCAACGCGGGTTCGTCCCATATCCTCGGGGCGACCATAACCGGCGACGGGAAGGTCGTCTTCATACTCGACCTTGCGTCTCTTTCGAAAAGCGCGCTGGGCTCGTAATCTCCGCGAGAGGGCAAGATTCTCTGACGGGTAATGATGGCGGCTTTCCGCCAGCATCATGAAGGAACCGGTTCCACTGCCGACAGCGGTCGGCAGATTTCTCGCACACAGAAAAACAGCAGGAGGGTCCCGTGCACCAGTATATAGGATTCAAGCTCCATACCGGAGAATATGCGATCCCGATCACGGTGGTCCGTGAGATCATCAACATGCCGGACATAACAAAAATACCGCAGTCGCCCCCCTATCTCAAGGGGATCACGAATCTGCGCGGGAGCGTCATCCCGGTGGTGAACCTCAAACAGCTCATCAACCTACCCGACACGAGCGAGGAGGAGAAGAAGGTGATCGTTATTGCAAGCGGCAGGATCACCTTCGGCATCCTTGTGGACGGTATCACGGGGGTCGTCTCCATCGAGAATGAGGCCATCGAATCTCCGGAAGCGATCCCGCACGGCCAGAGCGATCAGGTCGAGGGGGTCGCAAAACTTGACAACAGGCTCATCCTCATCCTGAATGCCAGAAAGCTCATTCCCCTCAACGACATGGAACTCCTGGAGGACGTGGCTGCAAATGTCTCCACCGCCGGTGAAGACGGCACGGTCGAGGTGACCCGATCGGTCCAGACCATGGCCGGCGAGGTGAAGGTCATGGAGCTCCGCGACGCAAAGGAATACTACAAGACTTTGAAGGGCGTGACTCCCGAGCGCCCGGAGAGCGAAATACTCGATGCCATCACGAACTTCATGGCCGCCGTTGAGGAGCAAGACTTTGACAAGGCCGATCTCGCCATCCAGAACATCGTGAAGGAGGGACAGGGCGATCTGTTCAAGGAGATCGGCAAGACCACCCGGAAGCTGCACGATACGATCAAAAACTTCAAGGCCTCTCTCGATCCGCGGCTGAAGGACATGGCCCACGTCGAGATACCGAATGCCGCCGACCGGCTCCAGTTCGTCATCGACAAGACCGAAGAGGCGGCGAACAAAACCATGGCCGTGGTCGAGAAGTATATCCTCAGCATGGATGAGCTCTCTTCTCACATACGAAAAATAGAAGGGCCTCCGGAAACCATCGAATATCTGAAGGAGTTCAGGAACGGTTTAGAAGACGATCTCACCGAGATCCTGACCACGCAGTCCTTCCAGGACCTGACGGGCCAGACCATCAAGAAGGTCATTCAGCTTGTCGCCGATATCGAGAAGGAGTTGGTGACCATTATCACCAGCTTCGGGATGAAGATGGAGACGGGAGCAAAAACGGCGGAGGCCGCTCCCGAGAAGGTCTCGCAGGCCGGCGTGGACGATCTGTTGAAAGAGTTCGGATTCTGACCAGGAGTGCAGCGACGGCAAGCAGGGTTATCGGAAAACGCATGCGGAATTGTGTACGCATCCGGGATTATAAACAAGGAGTGATAATACGGGGGGTGAAATGTTTTCAGGGGGAGGAGAAAAACATGTTTAATTTTATTAGCCAGATGAAGATTAAAAACAAAATGATGGTATTGATCGTACTTGTTCTTGCCGGCTTTGTCCTGCCGACAGCGGGGGGGCTCTATATTCTCAATATCTTAAAGACCGGGGGCAGTCTCGATAATCAAACCGTTGAGACCGTGCGGACCGGCGCCGTCCTGCTCCTCACGGGCTGTATCGGCTTCTTTCTTCTCGTTTTTTTCTTTATCATGCTCATCGCGAACTCCATAACCAAGCCGCTCCTGGCGGTCACCGCGTTCGCGGAAAAAATAGCGGCGGGAGATCTGGCGCAAAAAGAGCTGGGCATTACGGGCAGGGACGAGATGGGCATGCTCGCGCAGAGCATGAACAAGGTGCTCGCGTCCTTTGGCAAGATGATAACCGGCATCCTCACGTCCGCCAACGGCGTTGTTCAGTCCGTGGACATCCTGAAATCACGGGCGACAAAAACATTAGCGGGCGCGCAGAACCAATCCACCCAGGCGAACCAGATAGCCACCGCAGCGGAGGAGATGAGCCAGACCATCACCGATATATCAAAGAACGCCGCTGACGCATCGGAGACCTCGGGAGAGGCGAAGGACGTGGCGATCGCCGGCCAGGACGTATCGGGAAACGCCGTGAACAAGGTGAACAGCGTCTATAACTCGACCGTCGAGCTTTCCAAGCGCGTCGACAACCTGAATAAGCGGGTCGGCGAAATCGGGGACATCGTGACGGTCATCACGGGCATCGCGGACCAGACCAACCTGCTCGCGCTCAACGCTGCGATCGAAGCGGCGCGGGCGGGTGAACAGGGACGGGGATTTGCCGTGGTCGCCGATGAGGTCAGGAAGCTCGCGGAGAGGACAATCAAGGCGACCGCGGAGATATCGAACAAGATCTCGGCGGTGCAGGCGGAATCGAACCAAACGAAGAAATTCATGGGAGAGGCCTCCGGGGACGTGAAAGAGGCAAAGGAATTCATCTCGCACGTGGGCGGCGCGCTGAAGGCGATCGTCGGGACCGTGCAGAAGGTGAATGATCAGATCGCGCGGATCGCCGTTGCCGTGGAAGAGCAGTCAAGCGCTTCCGAGGATGTCGCGAAGAACATCGAGAAAACGTCGGTCATAGCGCAGGACATGGAGAAGATGTACGGTGACGTGATGCACGAAATCAACGGGCTGATTAAAATCGCCGAGGAGCTGAGAGACGCCACCTCGGGGTTCAAGACAAAGGGAAGCGAACTCATGATCCTGGACCTGGCAAAAACGGACCACCGGATATTTTTGGACAAGATCGGCTCCCACCTGAGCGGTGATGCGAGGTTGGACCCGTCAAAACTGCCCGACCATCACTCCTGCAGATTCGGCAAGTGGTATTGGGGGGAAGGACAGGAGAGGTGCGGTGCCCTGAGCAGCTTCAAGGCAATTGACGAGCCCCACGCGAAGATCCACGCCATGGCAAAGGAGGCGATTTCAGCATTCGATACGGGCGATAAAGCCAAAGCCTCTCACCTTTACCATGAAATGGAAGGCATATCGGAGCAGATCGGCAGCCTCCTCGGCAAGATCAAGATGGAGTGCAAAACTCATTAAGAATACGCGGCATGAGATCGGTGCATGACTGAAAACCGGCTCGCGATTTTTCAAACTGTTGTTGGAACAGTAAGACAAAAACTTATAAATCTTGTCTCGCGCAAAGCCGCATAGGCCGCACAGAACGACAAAAGTAAAAGAGAATTTTGTTTCTACTAAAGATGTACCGGTTTATCTTTGTGCGCTTTGTGGCTTTGCGCGATAATGCTTTGCTTGGTTCCGGCTTGTCCGGGTTAGGAGTACCATGGTAAAAGTGCTCATAGTTGATGATTCGGCGTTCATGCGGAACGTGCTTACGACCATGCTCTCATCTGACCCCGAGATCCAGGTTATCGGGACGGCGCGCGATGGTGTGGAAGCCGTGGAGAAAGTGGCGCTGCTCAAACCGGATGTAGTCACCATGGACGTGGAAATGCCGAGGATGGACGGGCTCGAAGCGCTCCGGCGCATCATGGAGAAGACCCCTGTGCCCGTCATCATGGTGAGCTCGCTGACATCGGAAGACGCGCCGGCCACGCTGGACGCGCTCAGCCACGGCGCTGTCGATTTTATCCCGAAGAACCTGTCGGACCTCTCGATCAACATCGTGAAGATCAAAGCGATGCTCGTCGAGAAGGTGAAACAGATCGCGAAGAGCGGTCTGCCCAAAAGGAGACTACAGGCGCAGTCAGCGCCCCGCATCGCCGTGACCCCCAAAATCATCCCGGTGAGGTCAACCGGTGAGCGGCGGGTCGGCGTGGTGGCAATCGGGACGTCGACGGGCGGACCGAGAGCGCTCCAGGACCTTCTCCCCGCGCTGCCAAAGGAATTTCCCGTGCCCATCATGATCGCTCAGCACATGCCGGCGAACTTCACCAAGCCTTTTGCCGAGCGCATGAACCAGTTGAGCCAGATCCACGTCAAGGAAGCGGAAGAGGGGGAATCGCTGAAGGCCGGCGTCGCGTACATCGCTCCGGGGGGAGGCCACATGCAGGTGAAGCGTCCGCGGGGCATCGAAACGGTCGTGGGCCTTTCGGGGAGCCGCGAAGAGTATATCTATCGCCCTTCCGTGGACTTTCTCATGCTCTCCATCGCCGAACTCTTTCCCGGCAGGGCCCTCGGCGTTATCCTCACCGGCATGGGCAACGACGGGCTCAAGGGTCTCACCGCGCTCAAACGGTCCGGCGGCAGGATCTTCGCGCAGAACGAGGATACCTGTGTGGTCTACGGCATGCCGAAAGCGGTTGTGGACGCCGGTATCGCGGACAAGGTGCTGCCGATCGAAGAAATGGCGGGCGAGATTACCAATGCGGTATAAAAACTTCAGTCCGGAGTACAGCGTACACGGTACATAGTACACGGTTTTCTTACTCGGTACTCAGTACTTTGTACTCGGCACTGATTGTTTGAACTTTGGACCCTTGTTTAACCTTGAGGAGGTATTCATCATGAAGATGACATTATCAAAAAAGCTTTATGGAGCAGTGGGAGTCGTTCTGGCAGCGCTGATCATGGTATCGGCCCTGTCCTACTACAGCCAGCGCACGATGTTGAACGAATATAAGGAGATCATTTCGGTCAATATGGGGCAGGGCCTGGCCGTCTCGGACGCCCAGGATGAGCTCGGGACAGCCGTGTCGGCTTTTAAAAACTATATCTTACGCGGCGATGAAGAAAGCGTGAAGACATTTCGCGATGCAATTGAGGAGATCGCCAACACCATTGAGCGGTACGACCAATGTGCGGATATCGATGCCGAGCGTGAGGCGGCCGTCAATGCAAGAAAAGAGCTGAGCAACTACGCTCGCATCATGGATGAACTGGTCGTAATCCGTAAAAAAAGCGGCGATGCCAAGCTCGTCGACAAGCAGATCGGGGGAGGCCATAACATCAGGATGCGTGAGGCCTTCAGGACGATGGCCGACGTAGCCGAGCAATCCTTTCACACCAAGTACAAACAGGTTGATGCACGGGCTACCCGCATGACCTGGATGCAGCTCGTTGTGGCCCTTATCGCGGTCGTCGCGGGCATCGCGTTGAACATTTGGATCATCCGGGCCGTCATGAGATCGGTCATGAGCGTAAAAAATGCCGCCGAACATGCCTCGGGAGGTGATCTTTCCCATGATGTTCCTATCATCAGTAATGATGAGATCGGGGAGATGGCGAAACACTTCAACATTATGATCACCAACATGCGGCAAATCGCCGACTCGATCACTTCATCAGCCACCTCTCTGTCAAGCAGCGCCGAGGAGCTTTCAGCCACGTCGGATGATATGAGCAAGGGCGCTAATGAACTGTCGTCACAGACCGAACAGGTAGTGACCGCCATGACCGAGGTGTCCCAGACCATCATGGACATGGCCAAGAACGCAAGCAGCGCGGCGGACGCAAGCAAAAACGCCTCGGAGACGGCTGCGAAGGGGAAAAAGATAGTCGATACCACGGCCGGGGACATGGTGAAGATCGCGCAAACGGTCCAGGAGGCGGCAAGCACTATTGAGGAGCTCGGCAGAAGCTCGGCCCAGATCGGCGAGATCGTGGCGGTCATCAACGGCATCGCGGACCAGACCAATCTGCTGGCTTTGAACGCGGCCATCGAGGCCGCGCGCGCCGGCGAGCAGGGCCGCGGGTTCGCCGTGGTCGCCGACGAGGTGAGGAAGCTTGCGGAGCGGAGCGGCCAGGCGACCAAGGACATCGGGCAGCGCATCACGGCGATCCAGGCAGCTGCCGGAGAATCAGTCGACGCCATGAAGCGGGGCAGCGACGAGGTGGACAAGGGCGTGGGACTGGCCAAGGAGGCGAGCGCGGCGCTCGACTCCATCGTGCGGGCGTCCACCAATGCCATGGACATGGTGCAGAGGATTGCCGCCGCCACCGAGGAGCAGTCGGCGGCCACGGAAGAGGTCACGCAGAACATGGAGAACATTGCAAGCATCACCAAGCAGTCGTCGACGTCAACGGACCAGATCAAGGTGTCGGCCACGGACCTCGCGCGGCTCGCCTCTGAGCTCAAGACAAAGACCGCATGGTTCAAGGTTTAAGAAGCATTGTTATGAAACCGGTGATGGACAGGGTAAATTCAAAATAGTAGATGTCGGCTTTCTTCATGAGGAGGACACATGCAGTCAGTTACGCTACACTCGGAAATGCTTCAACTCGTCACCTTCAAGCTGGCGGGCCAAAAGTACGCCGTGGACATCCTGAAGGTCCAGGAGATCAACAATATGAAGGAGATCACGACCATTCCCAACGCGCCCTCCTTCCTCGAGGGGGCCATCAATCTCCGGGGAAAGGTGATCCCCGTATTGAACCTGGGCAAGAAGTTCGGATTTGGGGCCAAGGCGCTTGACGATACCTCGAAGATCATCATTATGGATATTCGCGGGGTGATCATGGGTCTGATCGTGGACTCGGTCTCCGATGTCCTGAGGATCCCCCGGGACGTGGTGGAGCCCCCGCCGCCCGTGTCATCGAACATCAGCACGGATTTCATTTCAGGCATTGCAAAGCTTGAGGAGGGCCTCGTCATACTGCTGGATATGGACAAGCTGCTCGGCGAGGCTGAGCACAAGGCGGTATTTGGAGAAGGCAAGATCAGCTGAGCGATAGGCAGTTGTGACAATTCATGTACGATGTAAGGGGGCGCTTTTATGATTATGGACCTTATTTACAATATGAACCTCAGAAAGAAGTTGTATATCGTCTTCGGCAGCCTGATTATCGGCACCATAGTTAGTGTTTCGCTCGGCATAACCGCATTCTCCCGCGTTCAGGTCGGAGGGCCGGCGTATTCCGCTATCGAGCAGAACATGCTCATTGCCGACAATATAGCAAAGCTCCGGGCGAATCTTGCCTTTATCCGGACCACCCTCTTGACTATGCTCATCGAGGACAACCCTGAGATGCGCAAAAAACTGCGGGAGAATATCGCCGATCTTTCAACGCGGACCGAAGAGCTTTTTGACATCATCATCAAGGAACTTCAGGCCAGTGATCATGCGAAGGCGCTCGCCTCCATGTCAACGGCCCGCGAGGCATGGACCGCTTTCAAGGAAACCGGGGACAAGGAGCTGATACCGCTTATCTTCGCTGGAAACATCAAGCAAGCCATGATGGTCGCACGGGGGGGCCAGGCGGAGCGCTACCTTGCCTTTTCAGTTGCGACCAAGGAAGCGGTCGACGAAGTGCGGAGCAATGTTCCCTCAAAGGTTGGGCAAATGAAGCGTGAGTCCGCAGTGGTCAAGTGGTTGTTCGTCTTCGGCTGCGCTTTTATGGTCATGGTCTATCTTCTCCTGACAGTTTTCTTCTCCAAAACCATCATAACGCCGGTCACCATGATAACGGACCGGTCCGAGTACATGGCGCGGGGGGACTTTAGCCGCATTGGGCATGCAGCCCTCGGTACGGATGAGATCGGAAAGATGAAGACGAATTTTTCAACCATGTCGAACAAGGTCAGAGAGACCCTTGCCCACATCAAGTCGAGCATGCTGCATCTCTCGTCGTCATCGGAACAGCTTTCGGCAACTGCCGAGCACCTGCACCAGGGCTCAGGAGAACAGTCGCACCAGGTCAAAGAAGTGACCACGGCCATAACCGAGATGTCCCAGACCGTCGGCGATGTTGCGCAGAACGCCGGCCAGTCCGCAGAGGCGGCAAAAAACTCCGCGGAAACATCCGAGGGCGCTAAGGAGATCGTCGAGATGATGACCGACAGCCTCGTCGCGATCATGGCGGCAGTGAAAGAGTCCATGAGCACGATCGAGGGCCTGAGCAAAAGTTCGGCGCAGATCGGTGAAATCGTCACCCTAATCCACTCGATCGCTGACCAGACCAACCTCCTGGCGCTTAACGCGGCCATCGAGGCGGCGCGGGCCGGCGAGCAGGGACGGGGGTTTGCCGTGGTGGCCGACGAGGTGAGGAAGCTGGCGGACAAGACAACGCTGGCGACCAAAGACATCGAACAAAAGATATCTTCGGTCCGTAATGAAGCGGGTAAATCCCTCGCCACGGTCCGCAAGGGACATGTCGAGGCTGAAAAGGGAGTGGGACTGTCGCGGGCCGCCACCCAGGCACTGGACTCTCTCGTGAAAGCGTCGACCTCCGAAGTAGATATGGTACAGCGCATCGCTGCCGCAACCGAGGAACTGTCCGCCACCTCCGAGGAGATCATGAAGAACATGAACGGTATCTCCGGGGTCATCGACCGCTCATCTCAGGCAACGGACCAGATCAAGCAGGCCGCGCATGCCTTGGCGGCCCTGGCCACGGAGATCCAGAGCATGACAAACTGGTTCAAAACAGAGGTCGCGGAAACGAAATAATCTACCGCGGAGACGCGGGGACACGGAGAAATGCAGATCGACAATCATAAGGCTTTTTTCTGCCTCTGCGTCTGGTAACATTCGACTTATTGCGTGTCCATCAACTTTGACTGAAGGACAACCATGATGCATGAATTTCGAAAATCCGCCATCATATTAATATTCTTTCTTTGGGCAAGTCATATTTTTGACTTGCCCTTTTTTTGATATTTCAAGAAACTTTTTGCTCTTTCTGGTTTTTCTATGGTAATATTGACTATCTTCGGCATGCTGATAAAGGAGGACCATTCTATGCGGATCAAATACGAATATATTCCCTTGTTTCTTCTCTTTTTTTCTGTGTCCTCCAGCGTGGCCTTTGCAGGGGACACGATCACCGGAAGCGGGTGCTCCGTGAGCGTTCCGGGATACCTGACTGATCTTGCCCGGGACTATGAAAAGGAGACCGGGGTCAAGGTCCTGGTCCTGGGAGGTGGCAGCGTGCGCGGCCTCACCGATCTGCAGGAGGGCAGGATGGATTTCGCGGCCTCTTGTCAGTCAAAGACCTCAGACGACCCGGAAGATTTTGAATACATAACCGCGTCCCGGGACGCCCTGGTGTTCATCGTGAACAAGTCCAACCCCATAAACTCAATAACGGCCGCGCAAGTAAGGGCTATCTACGAAGGAAGGATCAACAACTGGAAGCAGCTCGGCGGCCCTGACCTGAATGTCGTTTCTGTCATCACGACCCCAAAGGGTTTCGGCGGTATCGGCGAGGCCATTGAAAAATATATTCTGAACGGGAAGCGGCCCCAGCAGCAAAAAAATTCCTCCATGCAGGCGTCTTCCGTGGCCATCTGGGAACAGTTGGTTGAACAAATGCCAGGGGGTTTCGCCAGTACCGGCTTCGGCAGCGCGCGCAAACGGAACGTAAAGATGCTGCGGGTGAACGGCGTTGCCCCGACCAGGGAGAACATCATTACGGGTAAATATCCCTTTCCCCGGCCGCTGTTCATCGTTATAAAAAGGAACGCTAAACCGGAGACAAGAAAGTTCGTGGATTTCGTTCTGAGCCAGAAAGGGCAAAAACTGATATCCTCCTATGGCATGCCATCGCTTGCTGACATAAAGAAATGAACCTCTCCTTAAAAACAAAGGTGACGGGATTCATCGCCATTGTGGTGATCACCGTCAGCGCGGTAAGCACGCTTCTCTCCGTCTCCGCTCACACAAAGAGCGCCGAACGGGAGATTCTTGCACGGGGCATTGCCTTGTCCGAAGCGCTTTCGCGGTCAGTGGACGAGGGGCTCGCTGCTGAAAATCTGAACCTGATAAAAAGCGTGCAGGATATCGTCCATTCCAAGGACATTGTCCTGACACAAATATTTTCGACACTCTGGCTCGGCGTGGCGGCTGTTCCCGCTGATCAGATGAATATACCCGCCGATCCCGTTGCCGTTGCGTATTTCAAAGTACACGCGAACGAGCAAGACCATTTTTACAATAAGGAAGGCTCCTGGATCAATGTCTACAGCACTATTTATCTTGACTCTCATGATGCCAGGATCCCAAAAATGCTCATCGGGTACGTGAGGCTCAGGATATCAACCGAAGAAATCCTGCGTACCACGAGGGATACAATAATTTCCAATGTCGTCGCTGCCGCCCTGCTGACGATTCTTGCGATACTTTTCATCAATGCGATCATCAAAAAATATGTGCTGAATCCCCTCCTGAATCTCCACCGGTCCATATCAAAACATAAAGAGGGCGAGTTCCCGGAGACGGTTCCGGTGGAAACCGCGGATGAGATCGGCGAGCTGTCCGAAGAATTCAACCTGATGAGCCGCGCACTCAAACAGCGGGAAGAAAAACTTGCCGAGGAAAAAGAACGTCTTTCCGTGACCTTGCGCAGCATCGGGGACGCGGTAATCGTAACCGATATTGAAGGGACCATCTACTTGCTCAATAAGGTTGCGGAAGAACATACGGGATGGACGGCACAGGAGGCAATCGGCAGGAAACTCTCGGATGTTTTTCACATCATCAACGAAAAAACTCGGGAGGCGTGTGAAAATCCCGCAGAAAAGGTCATACAAACGGGGCTTGTCATAGGTCTTGCCAATCACACGGCGCTGATCAGAAAGGACGGGACCGAGATCATCATTGAAGACAGCGCTGCCCCGATACGCGACAGGTTGAGCAAGACCATCGGCATTATTCTCGTGTTCCGGGACGCGACGGAAAAACGGCGGATCGAGGAAGAGCATCTCAAGGTGGAGAAGCTGGAGTCCGTCGGTTTGCTTGCGGGAGGGCTTGCCCATGATTTTAACAACCTCCTTACTTCGATCGTCGGCAATATCACGATGGCCAAAATGTATACCGATCCCAACAGTAAGGCCTTTACCCGGTTGGCGGAGGCTGAAATAGCGTCCCGCCGGGCAACAGACCTGACCTATCAGCTGCTCACCTTCTCCAAGGGGGGAGCGCCGATCAAAAAATCCACCTCCATCGTCGATATTATCAGGGAGTCGGCCGCGTTTACCCTTTCGGGATCAGCGATCGCCCCCAAGTTTGTGGTCTCGAACGATACCTGGGTCGTCGATGTCGATGCCGGCCAAATGAGCCAGGTGTTCAATAATCTCATCATCAATGCGGTCCAGTCCATGCCGCACGGGGGTACGGTCCTCTTTATGGTCGTAAATACCCTCATTGCCGAGCAGGAAGTCCCGACCCTGGACCCGGGTGCATACGTAAAGGTATCTATTCAAGACAGCGGGACGGGAATACCGGCGGAACATCTCACTAAGATCTTCGACCCCTATTTTACGACGAAGCAAAAGGGGAACGGGCTCGGCCTCTCCTCGGTCTATTCGATCGTCCACCGACATGATGGACACATTACCGTTGAATCGAAGCCCGGACAGGGATCTACTTTTCACATTTATTTGCCTGCTTCACAAACAACCAGCGTTTCGTCAACCAGGGACGCGCAGAAGATCACCTCAGGATCTGGATCAGTTCTTGTCATGGATGATGAAAAAATTATCCGGGATATCGCTGGTGAAATGCTGCGGGCGCTCGGTTATGACGTGGATGTGGCCGCGGAGGGAAAAGAGGCCTTGGAAAAATATCAAAAAGCCTTGGCGGAGGGAAGGGCGTTCAAAGCCGTTATCATGGATCTGACCATACCCGGCGGCCTGGGGGGGAAGGACGCCATCCGGGAATTACGCGCCATCGATCCGAACGTCAAAGCAATCGTGTCAAGCGGCTATTCGAATGATCCGATCATGGCGGACTACGAAAAATACGGCTTTAAGGGGGTCATCCTAAAACCCTATGATATTGGTAAGTTCAGTAAAACGCTGAGTGATATAATTGGGCAATAAAGAAGAACTATCTTCGTACTAATCCATCCCAAGACGTAACCATTCGGGTTGAAGGTTGTAAGACTGAAGGCTGAAGTTGGTAAAAAGGGATGACTGATATTTCTGGTTCGGATTTCCTTGCATGATTGAACATAATTGCTATCGTTTTTATCTTCAGTCGTCGGCCTCCGGCCTATCCACCTGAATAGTAACCTAGACAAGACCAAAAAAAGACCGGGGATCCAAAGACCCCGGCCTTCCCTCTGATCATTGCGTTCAGATATTATCGACCCAGATTCACCAGCGCCGCCATGAGCGTATCCGTAGTCGTGATAATCCGCGAATTCGCCTCAAATCCGCGCTGCGCCGAGATCATTTTTACAAACTCTTCGGCGAGGTCCACATTGCTTTGCTCAAGACTGTTCGAGAGCGTCTTGCCGAATCCTGACGTGTTCGCCTTCCCCACAATGGGCTGCCCCGAGGAGAACGACTCGCCATAGAGGTTTCGACCAAGCTTTGCCAGTGCCGTCGGCGCTATGAATCTGGCGAGGGCAACCTGTCCGATCGCCCGCGTCTGGCCGTTCGTGAAGGACCCGGCGATGATTCCGTCACCTGAAACGGACATGCTCTTCAGCGATCCCGCCGCATAACCGTCCTGGCTCAGCTTCATAACCGCAAAAGCCGTGGCAAACTGCGTACTCGCGTCATTCGTGCCGACACCGTATTGGAAATTGACCGCCGATGCGGTTACCGAAGGTCCAAAGTTAAAATTGATTGCAACGGCACTGTTATCCGTCAGGAGCGAGCCGGCCGTATCAAAGGTCATGGCCTGGGTCTGCGCTACACCTACCGGCGGGTTGCCCGCGCCGCCCGAAGACTGACCGCCTTCCATCAGCTTCCCGGCGTTGTTCGGGTCAGCATAGGCATAGTGGACCGTCCAGGTGTTCGCTGCCGCCCCCTTGACAAAATACGCAGTTACCGGATGTGCGGTTCCCTGAGAATCGTACACGTTTATGGTGGTCGAAGAGTTGTAATTTGCCGGGGTGTCTCTGTTCACGCCAAGCGTGAACGGCAAGGCTGGCGCCGTAGCGGTTGAATCCAGATTCAGCGTAAGAACAGCCTTGGTTGAGGCGTTCGCCTGACTCTGGCGCGTAGCAATCTTTATATCCCCCGTAGCTCCGGTAATGTTTCCCAGATTATCGGCCAGATATCCCTGGAGGACCAATCCATCAGGACTGACGATCTTGCCGTCCTTGTCCAGCGAGAACTGGCCTGCCCTGGTATAGAACCGTGCGGGTCCCTGGTTCACCATGAAAAGCCCGTCACCGTCAATGGCCAGGTCCAGCCCGCTCGCCGTACTCTGAAATGAACCCTGCGTGAAGAGCGGTGATACCGCCGTCACCTCGACCCCGCGTCCGACCTGCGAGGATCCGGACGCCCCGGTGAGGCTCTGGCTCAGCACGTCGCCAAACGATACCGTACTCGACTTGAACCCGACGGTGTTCATGTTTGCGATATTATCTGAGATAACGGAAAGCGATGTTCCCATTGCATTCATGCCGCTGATTGCCGTATAGAGTGATGTCAGCATATTATACTCCTCCTATTTCCAAAATATCTCCGAGTTGAACCTTTCTGGTGCCGTCTATGTTCAGATAGGTCGTGTTATTTTCGAAACTCACGCTGGTTACTGTTCCATAGGTCAGCGGGACCGCATTAATCGCATTCCCCGAGCTGTCAACCGCAGCCAGGGAGAAGCTGTACTGACCAGACGGCAGCACCAGGCCGTTCGTGTCCCTGCCGTCCCAGACAGCGGTGTGTTCGCCGGCGCTCTGGTTAGTGATGTCTTGCTGCCCTACGAGCGCGCCCTTCGCATCATAGACCGATATAGTAACTTTTGCCGCAGCGGCGGGCAGGGAGTACTGCATGTTCGCCTGACCATTCAATTGAACTGTATTCCCGGCCACCTTTACCTGTTTTCCGATGAGGCTTGTGGTCATCGTGTTCTGCAGTGAGGTCTGGGAGCTCAACATGCTCTTGAGTCCGGCGTTGATGTTGGTCAATTGCTCCAGCGAGCTGAACTGGGCAAGCTGGGCGGTGAACCCGGTGCTGTCCATGGGGTTAAGCGGGTTCTGGGCCTTCAACTGGGCGGTGAACAGCTTCAGGAACTCCTCTTGAGTGACGATATTCTGACCCGTACCCGCTTGCGCCACCGTGGACGCTTGACTGGCGCTCGTGTTTGTTATGCCTGATATGTCCATAACTTCTCCTTTCTAAAAACAGTATCTTACCGGCAATCACGGTACTTGAAAAACCGATGACCGCGATTTCCGGATTTATCAATGCAACAATTCGGTTTATTTATGTCTCTGCGCATCCGTTTGTGTCCAAACAGCTTCGCTTGATTTATCAATGGCTACACAAAAATGTTCACCAGGCCCCTGGCAGGTGCCCTGCCCGACTCGTCAATTGCGGCCAGTGCGGTTTCCGGC
>JBGPIG010000029.1:0-14245 GCA_041484745.1 Nitrospirota bacterium
AATTCAATTTAAAGTGCGCTGGAGTGGTTATTCTACATTTGACGACGTAAAAATATGGGAAGCGGTGCAGAAATAGATAGATTACCAGTGCCACTGCGAAATTTGCCATAAAAAGGATGGGGCCCGTAGGGAGAGGGGATGACGATGTGGGAGATGACACAATATTATTGCCTGCAATAGTTCATTCAGTAATTTGCATGGAGCTCGCTACAAAAAACTTCTCTTACATTTGAAGTGTAATTATATCGAAAGTAGTAACAAATGCCGATTGTACTCTGCATTTAACAAACTGGTGAGGGGGGGCGTTTTTCTGCGACCCTGAGAGTGTAAAATAAATTGTGTAAGTGGCCAAAGTCGGTATAATCGACCGAATTGGGAGGACCAATGGCCACACAAGACTCCTTTCCGTATCATTGAATGACCTGATTGTTTGTGATCCCAGGTTAGATAAATAGGAGGGAACTATGAACAAAAAAATATGGTCTAGTATTCTGGCTGTGTTGATTATTGCTGTTGTCATCATGACGGGTTGTGGCGGCGGTGGAGGAGGATCATCAACGGGGGCTGGAGGTGGGGCCACGGGAACAGGTAAAACTGTATCGGGTATGGCCTCAAAGGGACCCCTCAAAGGCGCAACGGTGACTATCTATGCCCTTGATGCCTCAGGCGTGCAGGGTGCTGTACTTGCTACCGCATTAACCGGAACAAACGGCGCCTATACTGCTAACATCGGTTCGTACTCCGGCAGTATCCTGGCCGTCGTCTCCGGCGGAACCTATACGGATGAAGCGTCCCTCTTGCCCATATCCAACACTATACAACTACGGGCCGCGGTGCCGAATGTCACGGACAGCGTTTCGGTCGCGGTGACGCCGCTGACCGAGATCGCAGTGCAAAGGGCCGGGACTCTGACTATTGCAAATATCGCATCAGCAAATGCTCTGGTCTCGAATATGATCGGGGGAAGTAATATTATCACGACCCAGCCCGCAGATGTCCTTGTTTCTTCTTCAAGCACAACAGCGGAGAAGAATTACGGCCTGGCGCTTGCGGCGATCTCGCAGATGGTATCGAGCGGAACGGCAACAACTGTTTCTAGTGCTATGTCGCAGATTGCCGGCGATCTATCGGACAATAAAATCGATGCGACCGGTGTCGATATTTCAGCGGCCCTTACGTTGTTCATAACCTCCGGCAACAACCAGACCGGCCTAACGACAACGGCAACGGTCGTCCAGAGCATCATCGACGCCACGATGACTCCGATCAGCAGTTATGCAATTTCGGGTACGGTAACGTCATCAGACTCGGGTCTGCAGGCTGTAACAATGACCCTTAGTGGTGCAGGTTCTGCGACCGCAACAACTGATTCAAGCGGTAACTTTTCATTTGCCGGCCTTGTAAACGGGAGTTATACCATTACACCAAGCAAGACGGGATACACATTCAATCCAACAAGCAGCGCGCAGACGGTGAGCAGTACCAATATAACAGGTGTCACATTCACCGCTACGGTTAATTCTACGTCTACCGCTCCAACAGGAGTAGCCGCAACCCCGAGTGATGGGCAAGTAACGATCAAATGGAGCGATGTTGCCGGTGCTACCTCCTACAATATCTACTGGTCTACTTCTTCGGGGGTTACAACGGCGAACGGCACGAAGATCTCAGCAATTTCTGCGTCTCCCTATAAGCACACCAATCTTACCAATGGGACAACCTACTATTATATCGTTACTGCCAATAGCGGATCTGGAGAAAGCGCACCATCGGTTGAAGTATCAGCAAAACCGTTACTCGCTTATAGCACAAGACTTATCAAGCAATCCATGTACAATACCGCTGGAATGTTAACAGGATATATAACTTTCGAATATAATGCGGCGGGAAAGAAGTCAACGATTACTACCTACGGGGCCACGGGTGAGATATCAAGTTACTCCACTTATGAATATAATACGGCAGGAAACATAACAAAGCAATCTAACTACATTTTAACGGGACAGCTAATAGGATATTCGACGATCGAATATAATTCTTCGGGAAGGGTGGTGAAGACCTCGTCCTACGGGCCCACGGGGCTATTAATGCTCTATTCCACGACCGAATATGATTCTTCGGGCAACGTGGCAAAGACCTCGACCTACGGGTCTACAGGGGTAATATCAGAATATACCCTATACGAATATAATGCGGCTGGAGACACAACCAAGGAATCTAACTACAATTTCGTGGGAGAATTAACAGGGTATTCCACGACCGAATATAATGCGGCGGGAAAAGAGGTTGCGGCCGCTTCCTACGGTCCCACAGGTCTATTGATTGAATCTACCACGACTGAATATAATGCGGCGGGAATGGTGGTAAAGATCTCTTCCTTCAATCTCACGGGGCTAACAGAATATACCACGTACGAATTTGATGCGGCGGGAAACATGACCAAGGAATCTAAATACGATTTCGCGGATCAGTTAACAGGGTATACCACGATCGGATATGATGAGATGAGAAGGCCGATAAATATCTCTATCTACGGTCCCACAGGGCTATTAGAACTATCTACCGTATACGAATATGGGAATTGAAGAGGCTTCATTTGCCACAGTCGCACTTACGCGGCTTATAGGGCAACGATGAGTTGAGCAGCTTGCAACGGCGCGAACGAATTGTTGTTCCGTGTCTCGACCGGGGGTGTCTTCGCTTTATACAACAGACTTAAAGAAAGGTATCACCTCAAACAAAAAGCCTTGCAGGATCTCCCCTGTAAGGCTTCTCTTTTTTGCGATGTAAAATTGGTGGACGAGAAGGGGATCGAACCCTCGGCCCCCGCATTGCGAACGCGGTGCTCTCCCAGCTGAGCTACTCGCCCCCAGTGTTAACGAGGCTATAATCTAATCTATCGGATGAAAGAAATCAAGAAAAAAATAGTTCGAGAGGAGTCAGGAGACGGAATCCAGAGGCCAGGAGAACTTCTTTAACAGGTTATTTAAAAAATCAATGGACACTGATAGTGTCATTCTGAGCACAGCGAAGAATCTCGCTTTTCCGAATACTTGAGATCCTTCACTTCGTTCAGGATGACGGCATAAGGGTGTATTTCAACAGCCTGTTAAGATTCTCCCGCTCGATTCGCGGCTTCTCGAACGTATTGACAAACGGACCCATCTCGGATATAGTGTGCAGGCTCACGAAACGGATTTTTGTTGAAAGGAGAACCATACCATGCGCGAAAGACAGAAAGAGTTGCGCCGCAGGCGGAAACGCAAAAAAGAGACCCTGAGAATCAAGCTCCAGACCGCAAAGACGGAAGCTGTAGCAAAAAAAGGGAAATAGCTTAATGCCGCTCAGGAGTACCCGATCCATAGCAGCAGCCATCCTGTTCGCCTTCATCGTCATGACCGTGATACTGTCCGCAGGCTGTGCGCCCAAATTGCCGCCGGAACAGGCCTGGGAGAAGGACGCAAGAGCGCTGCTGGACCAGGCCGACTCCCAGTTTGCGAAGAAGCAGTACGACCAGGCGGGCAAGACCGTGCAGGTCTTTTTCGACCGCTTCCCGTCAAGCAGGCACCGGGACCGGGCGCTCTACCTCATGGGCGAGCTGTACCTGTCCCGTCGCGACTATTCCCGGGCGCTCACGTATTACCAGGAAATCATCCAGAGATATCCCTCCTCCCCGCTCATCATACAGGCGCGCTACAGGCTCAGCCTGTGCCATTTCGAGCTCAAAGAATACGACCTCGCCATCGCCAACCTGGAGAACGGGAGGGGGATCGATGATCCGACGCTGCTCAGGCGCATCGCGGAGATGCTCTCTACCTCCTACCTCGCTAAGAAGAACTATCCGGCTGCCTTGAAAGAGTTCTCCTATCTTGCCGAGACCGCCCAGAACGAAAAACAGAAGGCGGGATACCGGGAGCGAATCCGGGAACTTGTTGAAAAAAATCTGACGGAAAACGAGATCAGGACCCTCGCGGAGGGCGCCTCCTACCCCTCGGACCTCGCCCAGCTGCGGCTCGCCGGCCTTTTGATCGAACACCAGCAGTACCGTGACGCCCTCCGGGTCAGCATGGGTTTTCTCGAAAAGTTCCCCGCTCACCCCGAAAAGACCCGGGGAGAGATGCTCATGAACGAGGCCGAGGCCCGGCTCGCCGCTCCGAAATATCATCTGGCCGCACTCCTCCCCCAGTCAGGACAGCTCGCTTTTTTCGGCGACCACGTGCTTAAGGGGATCCAACTCGCCGTCCATGCCTATAATGTCCAGGAACCGGACGACCGGGTGGAGCTCATCGTGAAGGACACCGAGGGTTCGCCGGAGAAGGCCGTTGCCGCCCTGACCGAGCTTGCGCCCAAGGGCATCGTCGCCGCCATCGGACCGCTCCTGACGAAAGAGGCCGAGGCGCTCGTACCCATACTCGACGTGCTGAAGGTCCCCGTGATCACTCCCGCGGCCTCCGGAGAAGAACTCGGGAAAATGAGCCCCTGGCTCTTCCGGAACGCGCTCACGAATACGGCCCAGGCTGCGGAGGCCGCCCAGTTCGCGCTCGGGCTCAATCTGAAAAAATTTGTGGTCCTCTATCCGGATGACGCGTATGGCAAAGATCTGGCCCGCCTCTTCACGAAAGGACTGGAACAGAAGGCCGAGGTCCTCGCGACGATTGCGTACCCTTCCGATGCGAAAGACTTCGGACCCTGGGTGAGAAAGGTCATCGAGATCGATCTTCGCTCCCGGAGGATACCGGTCCCCGAGGACGACGCCGAGCGGAAGAAGCTGTTCCAGGATTATACCCCGAGCTTTGACGCGCTGTATCTTCCGGGATATGCCGAGCGGGTCGGGCTGCTCATCCCCCAACTCGCCTTTTACAACATCTCCGGCGTGACCATGATCGGGTCGAACGCGTGGCACACGACGGACCTGATCGAGCGGGCCGGCCGTCATGCCGAGGGCGCGGTCTTCGTCGATGGTTTCTTCCCGGAGAGCGCCGACCCCCTGATCAAGCCGGTCATCGACGCCTACCGCTCCGCATACCAGGAAGAGCCGGACATTCTCTCGGCGCAGGCGTATGACGCGGCCATGATGGTGCTCTCGCTCCTCAAAGAACACAAAGATACCCCCCTGGCTGTCAGGGACGGGCTGCTCGCGCTGAAAGATTACCCCGGCATAGCCGGAGCGACCACGTTCCCCGGAGGCGGAGAAGCGAAAAAGAAGCTCTTCCTCATCAAGGTACAGGACGGTAAATTCACGCTCTACCCCAATGATAAATGACGTCTTCTCCTGTTTTTTCTTGACAAGTCCCCGTTATTTCTTTTAGTATCAATTTTCGCATCAACTTCATGCTGAGTGAGACGGAACCATGGAAGAGCTGAACGTCGTACAAAAGGTCGCGGTCATGGCAGTGCCGCTCATATTCGCCATCGTGCTTCACGAGGTGGCGCATGGCTGGGTCGCGGACAAGCTCGGGGACCATACGGCGCGCAGTATGGGCAGGCTCACCCTCAACCCCATCTCGCACATCGACCTGTTCGGCACCGTCATTATCCCCCTCTTGTGCATCGTCATGAACAGCCCTATTTTCGGATATGCGAAGCCGGTGCCCATTAATCCCTACAATTTTCGCAATCCCAAGCGCGATATGGCGATCTCTTCACTCGCGGGGCCGGGGATAAATATCGCGATGACCTTAGTGTTCGCCTTTTTTTTGCGTATCGTGCTGGGCGGCCTCGAGAGCATACTTCCCGCGGCATCCTGGTCGTTGTTGTCCACCCCGCTTTCTCTCATGTTGGGTTACGGCATCATCATTAACGTCGTTCTTGCCGTGCTGAATTTAATACCCATTCCTCCCCTCGACGGGAGCAGGGTTGTCTACTGGCTGCTTCCCGATAAGCAGGCTGCCGTGTACTACCGGCTAGAGCCCTTTGGAATGATAATACTGGTGCTGCTCATGGCGTCGGGCCTCCTCGGGAAGATCATGATGCCGATCATCCGGCCGCTCCTCTCGCTGTTTCTGGGCGGGGATATTATGTGAATCAGGGTCCAGGAAAGAAGCTTCCAGTAGGTCTCTTACCTGCCCTCTGATACCCGGCTCCCGCCCCTTTTTATAAAGGACCTCTCATGACCAAACAACGTGTTTTAAGCGGAATGCAGCCCAGCGGTCTCCTGCACCTCGGAAACCTCATGGGCGCCCTCGATAACTGGCGCAAGCTGCAGGACCAATACGAGTGCCATTATTTCATCGCGGACTGGCATGCTCTCACGACGAACTACGCCGACACAACCAACATCCGGAAGTACATCCATGAGATGGTGATCGACTGGCTTGCGGCGGGGCTCGATCCTGAAAAGTCCGTGCTCTTCCGCCAATCGCTGGTGCCGGAGCACGCCGTACTGCACGTGCTCCTGTCGATGTCCACTCCCCTGCCGTGGCTCGAGCGCGTGCCCTCGTACAAGGAAAAGATGGAACAGATCCAGGACAGGGAAATGAACACCTACGGTTTTCTCGGGTACCCCGTGCTCCAGGCCGCCGACATTCTTATCTACAAGGCGCATTTTGTGCCCGTGGGCATCGACCAGCTGCCTCACCTGGAACTCACGCGGGAGATCGGCCGCAGGTTCAACCAGTTCTACGGCGCGGTCTTCCCCGAACCCCAGCCGCTCATGACCGAGTATCCCAAGCTTCCGGGCACCGACGGCCGCAAGATGAGCAAGAGCTACAACAACTGCCTCTACCTCTCCGACAGCCCCGAAGAGATCACCAAGAAGGTCATGCAGATGATCACGGACCCCGCCAGGATCAAGAGACAGGACCCCGGTAATCCCGACATCTGCCCTCTCTTTGCGCTGGACAAGATCTTCGCTCCCAAGGAATGGTGCGACCACGTGAACGTCGAATGCCGCCGCGCAGGCATCGGGTGCGTGGACGACAAAAAGGAACTATTGAAACATCTGCTCGCCTACCTGGCGCCCCTGCAGGAACGCAGAAAAACATTTGCCGCAACCCCCGGCCGGGTCACCGAAATCATTCAGGAAGGTTCCCGGCGCGCTCGCGCCGTGGCCGCAACTACGCTTGCTGAAGCAAACGAGGCGATGAAGCTGTAAAGACGACACCCAAGCTGGAACAAAATCCACCACGAAGTCACGAAGGCACAAAGTAATACATTAATGCCTTTGGGGGTTAATTTATTGCGTATTTTAAAGACCTTCTTCGTGTCTTGTGTTTGTCTCAGTGTGGCCCTCTTCTTGGCCATTGTGGTAAAAATATTCGACCCATTTTGCATAGAATTTTATTCTTCAGTAACGAACGGTTTTTCGCTGGTCCCCTTCCACAAAAATCCTTGACAATGCGGGGCGTCTCCCCTATTATTCAACAGAAGCAGCCATCAGGAAATAACCGCATGATAACGACCCTTCAGGACGTCTTAAAAGAATACAAGTCCGACATGGAACGCATGGAGCACAGAATCCATGAGAGCCTGGGCACCGACGTTCCGCTCATCCAGCAGGTCAGTAAATACATCCTCGGCGCGGGCGGCAAGCGGTTCCGTCCCCTGCTGCACCTCCTCTCCGCGCGGCTCTGCGGCTACCGGGAGCACAACGCCGAATATATCCTCGGGAGCGTCGTGGAGTACATCCATACCGCTTCGCTCCTGCACGATGACGTCGTGGACGAGGCGAAGATCCGCCGGGGCAGGTCCTCGGCAAACTCCCTCTGGGGCAACCAGGCAAGCATCCTCGTCGGCGATTACCTCTACTCCAAGGCGCTTTACCATGCCGTCCGTCTCCAGAACCAGCGCGTCATGGACGTCCTCTCCGAGACCACGACCACCATGTCCGAGGGAGAGGTGCTTCAGCTCATGCATATCCAGAACCCGGACCTCGCCGAGGCCGAATATTTCCGGCTGGTGGAATGCAAGACCGGGGTGCTCATTTCGGCCGCGTGCCGTCTCGGCGCCATCATCAGCAAGGCGCCGCTCTCCCAGGAGGACGCCCTTACCGCTTACGGGAAAAAGCTCGGCCTAGCGTTCCAGATCACCGATGACACCCACGAAAATGCCGCCGACCAAAAGCAGCTCGGCAAGGTGCTCGGCAAGGACCTGGATGAAGGCAAGGTCACCCTCCCCCTCATCTTTCTCATGCGCAAGACAAATGCGGAGGAGAATGACCACCTGAGAAACATTCTCCATGCGGATACCGTCAACGAGAATGACCTGACGTATACCCTGGGACTGATGGCGAAGCACGGGGCCGTTGATGAAGCGCTCAGCGTGGCGCAGACGTTCTCCAACGAAGCGAAGGCGGCCTTGAACCTTTACCCCGATTCGGTGCCGCGCCGTGCGCTCAGAGCGCTTGCGGACTACGTGGTGCAGCGGGAGATGTGATGCATCCCCTGGTGAAACTGGCAAAGGACGCGGTCGAGCTCTATGTCCGGGAAGGCCGCATCCTTGAGGTGAAGGAAAGCGACCTGCCGGCCGAGCTCAGATCGCGCGCCGGCGTCTTTGTCTGCTTGAAGATCGACAACGTGCTCCGCGGATGTATCGGCACGTTCCAGCCCACAGAACCGACCATCGCCCATGAGACCGTGCGGAATGCGATCAGCGCGGCGACCTGCGACCCGCGTTTTACCTGTGTGAGGAAGGACGAACTGGCAGTGGTCGAGTACACCGTGGACGTGCTTACGGCCCCGGAGAGGGTCGCGAACAGAAACGAACTCGACCCCCGGCGATACGGCGTAATCGTACAGGCCGGGCCGCGGCGGGGGCTGCTCTTGCCGGACCTCGAAGGCGTGGACACCGTGGACTACCAGGTCGACATTGCCAGGCAGAAGGCGGGGATACCGCCGGGGACGCCTATTGAGCTGTCGCGGTTTGAAGTAAAACGATGCCATTAATCCGAATAACGGCAGTTGGCCACAGAAGTCACAAAATTCACACAATATATAAATATCTCAACACCACAAAGATCAATACTAACTTAATGAAGCGCTGTTGACAAAGTACTGGTTGTTTTTTGTGCTCTATGCGCTCTACGTGCTTTTTGTGGCTAAACAGCTTTTTTGGTTAATCGGTCCAGGACCTGAAAATATTTTAAGGAGGACAAGAAGAACAGATGGAAAAAACGGACAGGAATGACAAAGGTGAGGCGCAGAAGGCAAAGCTCATATTTCTCTCTCTCGCGGTAGTAGTGGCCATTATCCTTATCTGGAGCTTTGTATCGGCAAACAATGCCAGAAAAGAACGCGATGCGGCCAGGCAGGAAACCGAAATGCTCAAGCAGGACAATGCCAAGCTCGAGCAGCTGCTCAAGGACCAGGGCCTGATGAACGATGACCTCAAAAAGAAGGTGCTGCAGTGCGAGACCAAGTTAAAGGAGAAGCCTGTGGCAAAGAAGGCCGCTCCCAAGTCTTCCAAGAGCGCAAAGAAATCGAAATCCAAAAAAAGCAAGTAGCCTGACGGGGACCGCGGGGATCATGCACTGTCCATCCGGCCATACCCCCGTATATTCTCATTCGTATTGATCACTGCCGAGAACGGAGAGCATTATGAAAAAACAAGAACCTGTGCGTTCCTTTGAATATAAGAATGATTTTTTTTACATCGTCATCCGACAGGCGCCCGAACTGGGGCCGCGATCTTATACCTACTGCTGCGGGATCAATATGCCCCGGTTCGACCCTATCTGCTGGGGCAAAGCCGGCATCTGCTCGAACCCCGCATTCAAGGGTCTCCAGCAACTGCGTGCCGATGTCTCGGCCTATGCGCGGAAACTGGGCATCCTGACGAAAAATGCCGAGCACGTCCCCTGCAGTCCCATGACGCCCCGCGGGGACACGGGGTGGTATCGTGAGAACGCGCTCTTGATCGAGCAGGCCTCTCCCAAGGTCATCCAGAAAATCCTGGAGTTCAGCGTCAGGGATCTGGTACAGACGGTCTTTACCGTCTGCGCCCCGGACGCCAAGGTCCCGGCCAAACTGTTGAACCCGCCCGCGATGCAAAAGTATATTGAATCTCTGGGCGTAAAAGATTACAAGGCGGCTGCGCCGCAAATAATCGTGCGCAAGCAGGATCAGGACAAAAACTGACATCCTTCAGCTGGTCAGGAATCTGACCTGACATCTGCGCCGGATAATCCTATAAATGGCAGTTGGCCGCAGAAGTCACAAAATTCACAGAAAAAAATCTTAACGACAAAAAAGTAGTCACCTGTTGGGTGAAGCTATTTTACCAAAGTACTGCTTGATTTTATGTGCTTTATGTGCTTTTTGCCTGCGCCCAGCGTTTACGAGTGGAACCGCGAGTGCAGGGCGTGGCTGAACTGATCTTTGTAGGATAATTTGAGTTCTGCTTCCGAAGATTGCGACAATGCCATCCCTTGCCATCATCAAAGACGACCGCTTCCTTGAGCACGACCCCGGCCAGGGCCATCCGGAAAGCCCGGACCGTCTGCGTGTCATCCACGACCTGATCGACAGGGAATTCAGCGATCTTCCCCTCATTTCTCCACGCCTTGCGTCGGAATCCGAACTCGCCCTGGTCCACGACGTTTATTACATCCAGGCCGTGGCAAGGACCGAAGGGAAGGCGCACTCGCAGCTCGATGCCGACACAGGGCTTTCAGCGCGCTCCTACGAGATCGCCCGCCTCGCCGCGGGCGGTCTGCTTCAGGCCGTTGATGCGCTTCTCGCTCCGAACTCCGAACTCCCCTCTGTGAACTCTAAACTCAGCACTCCCAACTCCCAACTCCTAACTCCGAACTCAATATTCGCCTTCGTCCGCCCCCCCGGCCATCATGCCGAGGCGGACCGGGCCATGGGGTTCTGCCTCTTCAACAACGTTGCGATCGCCGCGGCCTACGCAAAAAGGAAGTTCGGACTCGAGCGCGTTCTTATCGTGGACTGGGACCTCCACCACGGCAACGGCACCCAGCACGCGTTCTACGATGATCCCTCCGTGCTCTACTTCTCCTCGCACCAGTACCCCTACTATCCCGGGTCCGGACACGCCGACCAGGTCGGGAGCGGGGCTGGAGAAGGCTTTACCGTGAACGCGCCCTTGCCTCACGGTTTCGGGGACGCGGAGTACCTCAGGGTCTACAGCGAAGTCCTGAAACCCGTCGCGCTTGAATACAGACCCGAGCTGGTCCTCGTCTCGGCCGGCTTTGATCCCTACATGAAGGACCCGCTCGGCGGGATGCGGATGACCGGCGCGGGATTCGGCGCGCTCACCGCTCTCGTGCGCGAGATCGCGGAGAAGACCTGCAACGGCAGGGTCCTGCTCACCCTCGAAGGCGGATACAACCCCGAGGGACTGCGTGACGGGGTACGCGCCGTGATCAATGCATTCACCGGCACTCCCCGGACAATGCAAGCCCCTGTTGCTCCGGCGGCCGATCGGGTCATCCAGACCATCCTTTCCCATCAGAAAAGATATTGGGCGAGCCTGAAGTAGATTCTTCCACCACTTCACTATCCCCTAACCCGGACAAGCTGGAACCAAAATTTACCACGAAGACACGAAGGCACAAAGTAATGCTTGAATGACTTCGGGTTTTATTAACTCGTTAATGTTAAGGACCTTCTTAGTGTCTTGGTGCCTTTGTGGTGGAAAACATCCTTTCCATTTTGTGAAGAATTTGACTTGCAAGTAATTATACCCGTATTGACTTGCACCAGCCACATCTGGTATTATCACGCATGCCCCTGTTCACCTATAAGATCGTTCGGGAAGACGGCGCCACGGTCACTGACGATGCCGTCGCCGGAGACGCCACCGAGCTCCGGCAGGAGCTCGAGGCCAGAGGCTACCTCGTCCTGAAGCTCGAACAGAAGCGGGCCTCCTTTCGGGGTAAACGAGGAAGCGCAAAGGATTTTCTCATCTTCAACCAGGAGTTCGCCACGCTCGTCAAGGCCGGACTCCCCATCCTCCAGGCGATCGAAATCCTCCACAAACGGACGGAAAAACCGGAATTCCGCGGCACCCTCGAGAGCATCATTCATGAGATCAAGGGCGGTTCGGCGCTCTCGGATTCCATGGCGCGACACCCCGCATACTTTTCTCCGCTCTATACCGCGACCGTACGGGCCGGCGAGAAGAGCGGCGCGCTCGTCGACGTGCTCAAGCGCTTCATCACGTATCAGAAAAAGATGATCTCCGTGCTGGGCAAACTGAAAATGGCCCTCGCCTATCCGGTCTTTCTCGTTGTCACGCTGATTGCGGTGCTCCTGCTCTTTTTTCTCTATATCATTCCGAACTTCACCCAGATGTACAGCGACCAGGCGGGCTCGCTGCCTTTTTTAACGACGCTCCTGGTTTCATTCACCGCGGCGTTGACCCGGTACGCGCCGTTCATGTTCATCGGCCTTGTTGCCGCGGGAACGGGAATTTACGCGTGGCAGAGGACCGAGAGCGGCAGAAATACGCTCGACGGCCTGAAGCTCAACATACCGATCGTCAAGTCGATCCTTACTCAGTACATCCTCGCACAGATCACACGAACGCTGGCGACCGTGCTCCGGGGCGGCATCCCGCTGGTGCAGGCGCTTGATACCACCGCCGGCGTAATCAGCAACAAGGTCGTGGCGCGGAGATTGTCGGAAGCCCGGGAGCTGGTGACCGAAGGCGTGAGCCTTGCCAATGCGTTTGAGCGCACGAAGCTGGCGCCTGACATGACGGTGAGAATGATCGAGGTGGGAGAATCATCCGGCGACCTCCCCCAGATGCTCGAGGATGTGGCGGATTTCTATGACCAGGAAGTCGAGAACAGCCTGACGGTGCTCACGACCATGATCGAACCGGTGCTCATGCTGACCATGGGGCTCATCATGGCGGTGATCGTGGTTGCTCTCTACCTTCCAATATTCGAAATGTGGGCGCGGCTGAAATGACATCCTTCAGGAGAAAGCGGTTAGGCGATATACTCGTGGCCCGGGAGGCCGTGACCCAGGAACAGATCAACAACATCCTGATGAGGACCGATGGTCGCCAGAAGCGGATCGGCGAGTTCCTCGTGGCGGAGGGGCTGGTTACCGAAGAGCTCCTGGCGCAGGCCCTGGCGGAGCAGCGCGACCTGCGGTACGCCGACCTCACGGACGTTCGCCTCAACGCCAAGTTCTTCGAGACCATCCCCGCGGACCTGATGCAGCGCTACCACTTCGTTCCCATAGAGGAGAAGGGCGATACGGTCGTCATTGCGATGACCGACCCGAACAACATTCCTGCGATCGACGAGCTCGAGATGATCCTGAACCGGCCCATCGAGATATGCGTAAGCACGCCGTCGGCCATCGAGTCCGTCCTGAAGCGGAGCGGCAGCTCGGAACAGGCGCTCCACGCGGTATCGGAAGATTTCAAGTTCCACATCGTCAAGGAACAGGAGGACGGAGAAGAGGTTCTGTCGCTCGAAAGCATCGACAAGGATGGAAGCCCGATCATCAAGCTCATGCACAGCACCGTGTTCGACGCCATCCAGCGCCGCGCGAGCGACATCCACATCGAGTCCACGGACAAGAACGTGCTGATCAAATACCGCATCGACGGCGTGCTCTATCCGGCGACCGAGCCGATCGACATCAAGTTCCACAGCGCCATCGTTTCGCGCATCAAGGTCATGAGCGATCTTGACATTGCCGAGCGCCGGGTGCCCCAGGACGGACGGTTCAAGCTCAGGACCGGCGGCAAAACCATAGACTTCCGTGTTTCCATCCTGCCCTCGGCCTTCGGCGAGGACGTGGTCATCCGTATCCTGGATAAGGAATCCATCACCGCCGGCGTGAACACCCTCAAGCTCGAAAGCCTCGGATTCGACGCAGAGGACCTTCGCCGGTTCCGGAAAAGCATCCGGGAGCCGTACGGCATGGTCCTCGTCACGGGTCCCACGGGAAGCGGAAAGACCACCACCCTCTATGCCGCTCTGACGGAGATCAATACGGGTCAAGACAAGTTCATCACCATCGAGGACCCCGTCGAGTACCAGCTGCGGGGTGTGACGCAGATCCCGGTGAATGAGAAGAAAGGCCTTACGTTCGCGCGCGGCCTCCGCTCGATTCTCCGGCACGACCCTGATAAAATCATGGTGGGCGAGATCCGCGACGCTGAAACGGGCCAGATCGCGGTGCAGTCGGCGCTCACCGGCCACCTGGTCTTCACCACGCTGCACACGAACGACGCCGCCGGGGCATTCACCCGGCTGGGCGAAATGGGCGTCGAGTCCTTCTTGATGTCGAGTTCGACCATCGGCGTCGTCGCCCAGCGGTTG
>JBGPIG010000030.1:0-13672 GCA_041484745.1 Nitrospirota bacterium
CGTCTCCCGATATAATGCGCTGCGCCAGGCCCTCGGCGATTGCGGTCTTGCCCACTCCCGGCTCGCCGATCAGGACAGGGTTATTCTTCGTTCGGCGCGAAAGCACCTGCACCACGCGCCGTATCTCTTCGTCTCTGCCGATCACGGGATCGAGCTTGCCGCGCCGCGCCATGTCGGTCAGGTCCCTGCCGTAGCGGGTCAGGGCCTGGTACTTGTCCTCAGGATTCTGGTCCGTCACCCGCTGGTTTCCGCGAATGTCGACGAGAACGGTGAATATCTTGTCCTTGGTTACCCCGTGGCGCGACAGGATTTCGCGCGCCGGGCCGTCCCCCTCCGCAGCCGCGATCAGGAGGTGCTCGGTGCTGATATACTCATCTTTGAGCCGCTCCGCCTCCTGCTCGGCGCGCTCGAAGAGCTTGTTGATCCGGGGCGAAAGATAGGTCTGCACCAGTCCCTCGACCTTCGGCAGTTTGTTCAGAGCCTCTTCGACATCGGACTTGATCCTGCTCATATCAGCGCCGAGCTTCTTGAGCAGCGGCGCTATGACTCCGTCCGTCTGTCCAATAAGGACAAGCAGCATATGCTCGTTCTCGATCTGCTGATGATGGAGCTTACCCGCCAGATCCTGCGCCGCTTGCACCGCCTCCTGGGATTTTAACGTAAATTTATCGAACCGCGCCATGATAACCTCCGTTTGTGAATCCTGATGGACGATTTCGTCCCCTTCATCCCTCGTCTCTCGTCCGTCGTCCGTCGTCTATCATCCCTCATCCCTCACGATTTTTATTCTTCTCACCACCGGCACCAGGGCGTTTTTTATCTCTTCCCGGCGGCGGATCTCGCGACCAAGCTCCTCGCGGAGCTGTTGGATGGTTTTCTCCATCTCAAGCTGCATATGCTCCATCTTCTCGCGCATGGAAAGGATCACTTCGACCCCGGCGAGGTTGACGCCCAGTTCGCGCGTCAGCCTCAGGACCATCTCGAGCTTCTCCACGTCCTCTTCGGAATAAAGCCTCGTGTTCCCCACGCTCCGCTTCGGTTTGATGAACCCTTCTCGCTCATACAGCCTGAGCGTCTGGGGATGGATATCAAGCATCTCCGAAACCACGCTGATCATAAACAATCTGTGTTCACGAGCTACCATGCTTCACCCCATACTTAGTTCGGAGTTGGGAGTCTGTAGTTATAATGCAGAGGTATAAAATGTACGTATCCGCCGAGCGGCACACACGCACACTCCCAACCACGAACTCCAAACTCCGAACTTACGTCCTCTTTCTGAATCCCCTGAACGTGATCGAGCTCCTCGGATTAGACGGATGCATCGTGTCGAGCTCGCGTAATATTTCCTTCCCATGCTCTGAAAGCCCGCCGGGCGTGACCACCTTGACCGTAACATAGTGGTCTCCTGTACCGCCCCCTCCCAGGTGAGGGACGCCTTTACCCTTGAGCTTAAGCTGCTGCCCCGCCTGCACACCCTCCGGAAGGGTAAGCCAGACCGTACCGTCCATTGTCGGGATCTCGATTTTATCTCCGAGGGCGGCCTCCTTCACCGTCACCGGGGCCTCGGAATACAGGTTGTCTCCCTTGCGTTCAAAATACGGATGGGACCTCACTTTAGTAACGATATATACATCACCGGCCGGACCTCCCCGTTCCCCGGGGTTGGCCATACCCGCAACCCGCACCCGGGAACCGTTGTCCACGCCGGCCGGGATCTTTACGTTGAGGCGCTCCGATTTAGAGACACTGCCTCTGCCGCCGCAAGTCCTGCAGGGACTCGGGTTGATTGTCCCTTCACCGCGGCATGTGGGGCAGGGCTGGGCGATTTTCATAAAACCCATGCCCTTTGAAACATTGCCTGAGCCCATGCACGTAGGGCACGTCCGGGGCGACGTGCCTGGTTGAGAACCCGAGCCGCTGCATGCCGCGCAGGTCACGTCGTGTCGCAGGTCGATCTGCATGGTCTTGCCGAAGATGGCGTCCTCAAGGTCGACCTCGACGCTATAGATGGTGTCTTCTCCTTTTTTCGGCCCCTGCGGCCTCATCCGCTCGCCGAACATGTTGCCGAAGATGTCCTCGAATCCGCCGCCCCTGAAGCTCTCCGCTCCCTGCGTGAAACCTTCAAACCCCTGCCCCGGACCCGGACCCTGGCCGAAGCCCGGATCAAAAGCCGCGTGTCCGAATTGATCGTATTGCTGTCTTTTCTTGGCGTCAGAAAGGACTTCATAGGCCTCATTCATCTCTTTAAATTTTTGTTCCGCGGTTTTATCTTTGGGATTTACATCTGGGTGATACTTCCTCGCGAGCTTCCGGAATGCCTTCTTGATGTCAGTTTCAGAAGCGTTTTTACTGATACCCAAAATATCGTAATAATCCCTTTTCATTGTTGATCCCATAGCCACCTCAATAGTTAGTAATAGCTACATTATAAAATGTGAGTGCGTTATTGTCAAGTATTAGGCAAAAAAAATTAACCTATTATCAAAAACACTTAAATCAACATTTCCGCCACTATTTTAGCCTTTTCTCCCACTTCAATATCTATAAAGCCACCATTATTATAAATCCACGCCACTCCATGGTCATTTTTCATGTTATTTATAGAATTTATTAATTCATGACGATATTCCCTGTTCCAACTATTTTTCAGACATGCGTCCTGCCACAGATATCCCACAAGATCAAGCGCGTATACTTTCATTAATGAGTCCTCGCTCACCAATGACATGACGATTATTTTCTCATAAACCGCCACCCGTTCCGGAGCGGTCTGTGCGATCCTCGCCAGGGCATATACGACACCAGGCCTGAAAACCTGTTCTTCCACGTCATAAACCTCGGCAATAAGCGGGATAATTTCGCTGAACTTGTCGGGATCAGCATTTACGATCTCTCCCAGGATCTCAGGCGCGGCCCAGCCGATGCCGCCCGATTCGTCCGACAGGGTCCACAGAAGTTTCCTCACGGTTTCGCGCAGGAACTCGTAATCTGTTTTAACGAGCACCTTCGCAATAGATCCGATCGCCATGATCGCCCGCCATCCCACGAGCGTTTCCTTGTCGTAGGCCATGCGAACGAGCAGGCTCAGCGCTCCCCTGTTCCGCCGGGCGATCGAGACAATATCATCAAGGTCATTCGATTCAAGCGCGTGCTGAATGATCTTTTTCATTTCAATCTGAGTCATGCCCTTTTCCATTCTTCATTCACGAGAGGTGCATCTCCTCTCCCCTGGAGCCGCTGTTTGGGGACTGTGCGGCCGACGTCAGTAAAACTCATGATCGGTAACTGCTCAGCAGGTTTGAGCAGATTCTGTGAAACAGGATTATCCTCCTCACGACATCTGTGTTGAGAAATAGCGCTTACACGATCGCGTCGAGAATAATAAATAAGAAGTTTTCACTGAGAAGAATAAGGACCGCCAGGACCATGAATATCTTCGACACCTTGGCAGGAGACACACCGATGACGGCAAGCAGGCCGAACGTGGCGACAAACCAGAATACCGAGACCCACATGAGGTTCCACGGGGCGGCCCAAAGTATGAGCGCGGATATAAAGCTCCCGAACGCGAGGTACGGCAGCCAGACCGGGACCAAGAGTTCCCCGCCCCGGTCAACTGCCCTTCTTGCCCTGAGCGCCGTGATCAGGAACACCTGCCACCATGCACCGAGAAAGAAGAACATGACCCCGTACCGGTCGAAGCGGTGAAGCGCCTGAGCAATGAGCGGAAACCGCTTGTACTCGAGACTGAAGATGGTAAAGAAAAAAAGCGCCGGTATCAATGCAACAAAAGCGTACCCGCACACGTCCATGGCAACAGCTTTGACGGATTCTTTCCCGGTTTTTTTTCGCTCCGCGCGCGCGGTCACGAAAAACTCGACCCCCGCGGTCAACGGCACAATCAGATACGCGAACTGCTGAAGCCGGTAGCCTTCCATCGTACACCTCCCCGGGGACACCGTGAAAACGAAGTGCGGTAACGGTTCATCTATCAGCATTCGACCTGCAGTCTCTGCCTTCGGAATAATAAAGATTACGATTCCTGTTGTCAAAGAAAATCATACGAAACCGGTTGATATCAGGGGAAATTCTGGTTCACAGATGAATTGCTTTTTACAATTTTATCCGCCGCCTTCGTTACTTCGTGGCGGATTTTGTTCCGGCTTGTCCGGGTCAGGTCATGAATAAAAGGGTTATTCGAATCACGCGTACTGTCCTGCGGCGTATCCGGAGGACCAGGCCCAGTGAAGGTTGTATCCGCCGAGTTCTCCCGTAACGTCAACGACCTCTCCGATGAAATAGAGCCCCGGCACGCTCTTCGCTTCCATGGTCTTCGAGGAGATCTCATCCGTGTCCACGCCGCCCGCGGTCACCTCGGCGGTCTCGTACCCCTCGGTCCCCTTGGGAATGACTTCCCAGGCATGAAGCTCCTTCGCGATCTCCCTCAACTCCTTGTCCGAACACTGGTTAACCGGTTTTGAGCGGACCCCGAGTTCGCACCAGGTCTGGGCAAAACGTTTCGGCAAATATGCGGCAAGCAGGTTATGCATCTCCATTTTGCTCTGCCGCTTGGACAGGAAGACGCTCAGGATATCGGTTCCAGGAAGGAGGTCGATCATCAACGGTTCTCCGGGGTCCCGGAAGAGCGACGCCTGGAGCGCCGCGGGCCCGCTCAGCCCCCGGTGAGTGAACAGGATGTTCCCGCGGAATCGCTTTCTCTTGCAGGTAATTGCCGCATCGAGAGAGCTGCCTGCCAGACCCTGAAAAATCTTCTGGTCCTGTCCCTGAAAAACAAAAGGCACAAGCGCCGGTCTGAGTTGCGTGACCTTAAGACCGAACTGACGTGCTACCGCATGACCGAATCCGCTCGCCCCGAGATTGGAATACGAGAGACCTCCTGTGGCGATCACCAGCGACTCTGACCGGAATATGCCCGCGTTCGTCGTGATCACAAAGTCTTTCGTTTTCCGGACGTCGGTGACCCCGCATTTGACCCGTATCTCTACGCCCGCTCCGACGCACTCCCGCTCGAGCAGTGCGATGATATCGCGGGAGCTCTTGACGCAGAATATCTGGCCCGCCTCCTTTTCGTAATAGGCGATGCGGTGCTTCTCAATAAGAGAAAGGACATCCCGGGGAGTGAAGCGGGCGAGGGCTGACTTGCAGAAATGGGGGTTGCGGGAGAGATAGTGGTCCGGGGTCACGTTCAGGTTCGTAAAATTGCTTCGACCGCCGCCTGAGATGCGTATCTTGGAGCAGGTCCTTTCAGCATGATCGATCACCAGAACGGTCCGGCCGCGCTTGCCGCATTCGACGGCGCACAGGAGACCCGACGCTCCCGCGCCGATGACGAGGACGTCTTTTTTAACATCGGCGGAAACACTCACTGATTCAGCATCTTTCTATTGGTATAACTATTCAGGTTGAAGGTTGTAAGACTGATGGTCGAAGGTGATAAAACGGTATGCTTGACCTTTCTGGTTCATATGCCTTAATGTATGATATCTTGTCCCTTCAGTCTTCGGTCTTCAGTCTACCACCTGAATACTTAATTGATCACGCATCCAGAGTCTCTCTCACCTTTTTGAGCAATAGTGCGGGGGAAACCGGCTTTGACAGAAAATGTGTATCGAAACCAAGTATCATCTGCTCCCTGAGAATATCGGCCGTATAGCCGCTGGTAAACAGCGCCTTGATGTCCGGCCTTATCTTTTCTATTTCATCGAAAACCACCCTGCCGTTCTTCTTCGGCATGATCACATCAATGATGACCAGATCGACCGTTTTATTGTGTTCTGTAAATTCTTTTACCGCTTCCTCGCCGTCCCTGGCCTCGATAACGGTGTACCCGGCGCTCTGGAGCACTGATTTCGTCATCGTTCTCACCGTCGCATCATCTTCGGCTACTAACACGGTTTCGGCCCCCTTCGCGGGAAGAAGGAGCTCATCCGCCTTTCTCCTTTCTTGGACCGCCTCCGCCTTAATCAGGGGGAAATAGAGCTTGAAGGTCGTACCGATGCCGGGTTCGGAATACACATTGATGAAACCATGGTGCTGTTTCATGATGCCATAGGCCATCGCAAGCCCCAGGCCGGTGCCTTTTCCGACCTCCTTGGTCGTAAAAAAGTGGATGAAGACCTTTTCTTTTGTTTCCGCCGTCATCCCCATGCCCGTATCAGAGACCGAAATACGGGCATACGCGCCCGCGACGCCGTAGCCATGTGCCCTGATGAATTCATGGTCCAGTTTTACACTGCCCGTTTCAATGGAGAACAGGCCGCCTTCCAGCATGGCATCCCTCGCATTGGCGGCAAGGTTCATCAGGATCTGCTCTATCTGGCCGGAATCCACCCTGATCGTCATATCATCCTCGGACAAAGCGGTCCTCATTTCGATGTCCTCTCTCAAAAGTTTCGAGAGTAGTTTTTCCACCCCTCGCACGATATCATTGACCCTGACGGGCCGAGGGTCGATGATCTGTTTTCTACTGAACGCCAGGAGACGTTTCACTAAATGAGCTGCACGATTTGACGAATCGATGATCTGTTCGACGTTATGCAGCATTGGATCATCCTTGTTCACTTTCATCTGCAAAAGACTTGCATACCCTATGATTGCGGTGAGGATATTATTAAAATCGTGGGCGATGCCGCCGGCCAGAAGGCCGACTGCTTCCATCTTCTGGGCATGGCGGAGCTGCGCCTCAAGATGCTTGCGGTCCGTAACGTCCTCCCCTGAGCCGAGAATCCCGGCGTATTCTCCCTCGTCATTCGTCAATATGATGTTATGCCATGCGATCAACCGCTCTGCGCCGCTCTTGGTCAGGACCTGACTTTCCACAAACGCAAAGTGCTCCAGCCCGTTCTCGTTCAGGTGCGCATACGTCTCTCGGGTTTTTTCCCGGTTCCTTTCCGGAATAAAATTATCGAACCAGTTTGTATGAAGTATCTGCTGTTCAGCATACCCCATAATTTCGCACCCTTTTCGGTTGATCATGGTGACCCGTTGCGACGTATCAATGGCAACAAGCATGACCCCCGCGACATCGAGATACTTCCTGGCGGCGTCCCGTTCTTTTGTGAGCGCGCTTTCACTCCGTCGGATGGCCCGGATCGGCAGCAGACGCAGGACCACGAGCACTCCTGCACCGAGCGGCAGCATGAAAAACAGCAGCAAACCTGTTTCCCTGATGAGGGGCAGCAACGAGCGCGATATCTCGATCCTGCCGACCACGACGCCCGAGTCAAAAAGCTCCGTCGTCCGGATCAAAACAGGCCGCTTCAGCACATCGACGCTTTCCACAACGACTTCATTGTTCGCATTCAAGACGCGACGCGTCTCGTTATACCCCTTTTTCGGCTGGTGTGAGAGATATTCCAGCAGCCGCACATGCTCGAATTCCCACATGCGCGGATTGGAGCCGATGATCCCGGAGATGATCCGCGCGTTGATCTCGGCTTCGGTCTCAAGGCTTCCGACCGTGTACTGGTAGGAGACAAAGAAGTATCCCAGAGGAACGAGGATGACGATCAGAACCAGGACGGTCCCGCTGACCCAGGTGAGGATCGAGGCTATTTTTTTGTGCGTTTGCATGTCCTATCGCCGGACTTCCGTCAGGGTCGGCACATTGCCGGTCTCTTGCAGTATTCTCCTGCATTCCGCGGAGCGCATAAAGTTGATAAAGCGATGGACCGGAGAAAGCGGTCCCGCCTTCGTTGCCATATACAGTGGTTTAAAAAGCGGGTAAGACCCGTTGGTGAGCGTTTTCGTGCTCGGCGTTACGCCGTTCAATGAGAGTATCTTCACGTTGCGCTTCTCCGCGAAGACCTGGCCCAGCGTGCTGAATCCAAGGGCGCCCGGGATCTTTTCGATCAAGTCGACGTTTTCCTGGTCGGTCAGTGCCATCAGCATCCCTTCGCGGGACAGGGCCGCGTCGACGGCCATGCTCATTGCGGGAGAAATGCTTTTTGCGATCGCGGTATCGGTATCGGAAGCGGGCCGCCGCACCAGACGGATCTGTTCACCATTGGGCCATGTCCGCATTTCACCCCGGAAGATCTTTATCATATCCTCGCTGCTCAGGCCGGACAGAGAGCCATTTTTTTGTGTGATCAGGATAAACGGCGTCTTCGCATATTCAACCTGGGACAGACCCTGGGTAAGTTCCCCTCCCTGGAGCGGCCTGCTGATGAGCCCGATATCCAGCGCACCTTTGGAAACCGCCTGGATGCCGCCGCTGCTTCCCATGCTCGGCATTATCGCGACCGCGATGCCCGGATTTTCCTTTTCGAATACCGCAACGATCAATTTCATTGCGCCGATCGCGGTGCCCGTGCCGCCTAATTTGATGGTCTCTTCCGCAACAGCGGGCGGACCCGGCACCAATCCGTTAAGAGCAAGAATGACCAACCCCATCCGAGCGCAGCGTTCTCCGAGTGTCAGCGGCATGTTTGCTCCGTTCTCAACAAAGATGCGATTACGGAAATTATACGGGATTTCGGCCGAGCCTCATCAATCAGGGTAATTATAGCATGCGATGGTTATTATTATATCTTGAATACACTATTTTTGCTATAATTTGTTTGCTGTTGATGAAGAACATCCGACTGTTCTTATACGTTACCAAAAACGTCTTCTCACCCCCTCTTAAGGAGCGGCAATGAAGCGATACAAATTCGATGTCATCATTGTGGGCGCGGGTCCCGCCGGTGTCGCTGCCGCCGGCGCGCTCGCGGGGACAGGGATATCGGTCGTCCTGCTCGAGGCAGGTGTGTACGCCGGAGCGGAGAACTGGTCGGGATGCGTGTACTTTGCCGAGAACCTGGCTGAGGCAGACTGTTTCGGTCCCGAAGCGGTCGAGGCCGCGCCCTTTGAACGGCGCGTGCACCGGCGGGGCACGCTTCTGCATAATGGTCTGGACATCGTAGGATGTGAACTTACTGACACCGATGCTTTCAAGAACTGTTACACGGTGCTGAGGCCAATATACGATCTTTATTTCGCCCATCTGTCCCGTTCAAAGGGTGCGGTGCATATCACGGAAACAACGGTCACCTCGCTCATCCGCAAAGGCGGCAGGGTGACCGGCGTGCAGACAAACCGCGGGCCGCTGTTCGCGGACGTGGTGTTCATAGCCGAAGGCGACGCCTCTCACCTCGTAAAGTCCGAACAACTGGAACGCGTGGCCCAGCCCCATTTTCTCCAGGGCGTGAAGGCCGTGCTGTCGCTCAGGCCCCAGGACATCGAGAAGCGGTTCAAGCTCGACCCCGGCGCAGGTGCGGCCTACGAGCTGCTCATCAGGAACGCCTCGATCGGAGGCAGGACCGCAAAGCTGAATGTCGGCGGCTTCCTCTATACCAACCGAGACAGCCTTTCGCTCGGCTATGTGGTCCCCCTTGACAATGTCAGGAACAATTACCGGGGCAGCCACGACACCCTCTTCGAGTGGATGCGGGGCCTTCCTTATATAAAGGAACTAACCGAGGGCGCGACGCTCTCGGCATACGGCACCAAGCTCATCCGAAGCGGCGGATGGAAGGAACGGCCGATACTCGTGGAAGATGGTCTGGCTGTAGGCGGTGCATCGGTCGGACTCGGCGTTGACATCCCCTTCCCGAACTTCACCGGCCCGGCATCGGCAACAGGACTCTACTTCGCGCGTGCGGTCAAGAGCATCCTGAAGCAGGGGAAAGCGATCGATGCCAAGAACCTTTCGAAGGAGTACCTCACGCCGCTTCGCGAAAGCGTGTACGGTAAGAACGCGCAGTACCTCTCGGCGTGGCCCGGCTATTTCGGCAGGTCGAAAGTGCTCTTCGGAAGGACCGTGGACCTGGCCTGCGGCACGGCCCATTTTCTGTCGAGTAAAAGCCTGGTTGAGACCGGCAGGTTCCTCAGGGGCCATCTTCTTTCACTCCGCGGGCTCAGAGAGATCGTTACGGACAACGTCAGCGCGATCAACAGTCTCAGGCTCTGGAAACCGGTGATCGCAACGCTCGTGAATCCGGCCACGCTCGGGTACTGGGTCCTGAACCTGTTGAAGAAAAAACCTTCCCGTGATCCCCGGCTCAACATCATTCTCCATCTCTCCGGTAAAGACGTTGATGCCGGAACGCTGCCCTGGCCGGCGGGTTCACTGCTGCTCAGACTTTCTCCCGCACTCCTGCGGGCCTTGGGACGGATCTATGCCAATGACGGACAGCCGGTGCAGGCAAAGTTGACGAACGCCGTTCAAGCCCTGGTGCGCGGCATAAAGCTGACCGATCTCATCATACTTCCCGCATACGGGACCGCGCTCTTCCTCATCTCGCTCGGCACCGCGATTGGGGACGCTTTCCGCTTCTACGTGCTCAAGACGCCGGTGGACAAGCTCCTCGCCGAAGCAGTGATGGCATACAACGAATCGCAAAGAAAGGCGCGCGACCTCGATGCGATAAAGCCGACCGTGACTCTCGATGCGAAGCTTGCGACCAACACCTACCGCGGCGGCGAACCATCGCATATCAGGACGCTCTGGCCCGAGTCCATCGCCGCCCATTCTGAAATGTCCCAGGCCGGACTGTGGTGGGTCTGCCCGGCACGGGTATATCTCTACGACGCGCCGCTCTTCGGACGCGGCAGAATAACGGTGAACTTTGAAAACTGCATAAAGTGCGAGTCCTGCTGGAGGGCCGAACCCTCGCGAGTGCTTTGGGGCAGACACACGGGCCACAAGCTCGTGTACCGGCCTGACAGCGCGGCAATACCGCTGCTGCTGGATGCTCTTCAGAAAATCTCCCCTCGTTCCCCCTCCCCGAAAAGTGGGTTGGATAATCCCCGCTTTGGGGAAAAAAGAGGCGCGAGCGAAGTCCTTGATGACAGGCTCTGGTATCTGAGCGAGGACCTCATCCGCTCCTGCCGCTCGGCAGTGAACGCATCGGTTGTTTTCAGAGACGCTTTGGCAAAACTGCCGGCGTCCGCTGATACCGGGCGAAGAGCATGGCCGCTGGCGCTCGGGAGAAGGCTTTGCGAGAGGCTTGCGAAGCTCGAGACCTCACTCTCGAACGACAGCAGATACGAACTTGCGCGGCAGGTCCGGGCTGAAGGGAAAGCCGTTGGGCTCAGTCTCACGGAGGGCAGACTGTTCCATGCGGTCTACTGCTGCCGGATGATCGAGCAGCGGATCGATGCATGGACCGCACATCCTCCTTTAGCAAAAGAGGAGCGGGCGGGACCCGCCGTTTCCTATGACGAAGTCTCCAAACTATTCCCCGACCGGATCGTAAAACAGTGGGAAGATGAACCCCTGCCGGAGGACTGGGCTGAAAAAATACGAACGTTCATCACCGAGCACCGCGACAAGGCCGCGCCCTGTGTCCGCGTACTCTCATCCGTCAGTCCCGCGCTCGGTCTGATCGCCGCGCATCAATTGTCCGCGATCAGGGTGTTGGAGCGGGTTGGGATAACGCTCGGACCGGGTCTCTGCGCCGTGACCGGAGACCATCTTGAGATCCGGGAAACGATCGACAGCGTACGGATACAAGGCATCCTTAATCTCACCCCGGTCGCGGCGAGCCGGACGCTCCTCATCCTTGCCCGCGGCAGAGGACACCTCGTTCCGTTCGCGACACCGGGCGTCACGATAACCCCCACACCTGCCATCGGCTTTCGGGCGGCCGGGCTCTCCGACATCACGCTGGACTGCGCCGTAAAGAAGCTGGCGATCCTCTCTCCGGAGCAAGAGACCGTACCTGATCCGGTTTCTTACCTCGCCATCGCGCTCGGCGCAGGCGACTATCTCTGCAAGCGGGCCAAAGAACATGCTGCGGAACGCGTCCAATTCCCCGGCCAGATGCTCGATACCGGGGGCCGTGACGGTATTGCCAAACTCGGCGCGGTCAAGGCCTTGATCGCACGCAATGAGGCGTGGCGACTCCTGCTGGAAACGCTGTATGATGTTGACGTTCACTCCAAACTCCAAACTCCGAACTCCGAACTTTTTTTAGGTCTCATCCGCTCCACTGTAGCAGCCCTGGCCTTCGGCCCTGATCCCGGCACATTGGGCTATGATGCGGGCCAGGTCTTCGGAGGGTTCGCCTACTCAGAGGACGACCTGCTCTCGCGGTTTTACCGGGACAGCGCCCTGTTCCGCTTCCTTGCTCCCGGTTGCGGCGCTTCACAGCGACTGCATGCGGCGCTCAACAACACGGACCTCGACAGTGCCCTCCCGGGCCTTGGAAGCCTGAACGCCCTGAACAGCGAACCGCTGGCAAAACTCGCGCAAAGGATGTCAACGATCGGCAAACGATGTACGGCCCTGCCGAAAAACGCGGACCCCGCTCTCGCCGGAGATGCGGAGGCAATGGTGATCGGCATCCGTGCCCTGCTCTTCAGGATCGAGACCGGGCTCGATCGGGGCAGGAGCATGGAAGCGGAGGCTGCGGCCGCCGAAGTGCTGGTCGGACTGGCGGAAGACGCCTTGATGAACGCGGCTATGTCCGCGGGCCGCGGCCGGGTGTCCCCGGCGGCACTGTTCCCGGTGGAGCCCTCCCGCAATGCGGTCGCTCTGGACGCGGACTATGAATCCTTCTGCTCGTTGCCCGGCGCGCCCCACAAATCCGGCGGCTTTCTCGTGACACCCTTCGACCGGTCTCCGCGCTTCGTGCCCGAGATGCAGCTCCACGACCCACTGCTCAGGGCGCGGTGGGTTGAGCTTACCGGCTGGTTCAGGAAAAACTGCAGCGACAAAAAATTCGACGGCCTTCACGTCGAGCGTTACATAGAAAAACTGCATTGTCTGCCCGATGAGATCATTACCGCCGTCAAAGAGAACAAGTGGCTTGCCACGTACATACCGAAATCCGAAGACGGCCTCGGGTGGCGCAAGGCCGAGTACTACATCCTGAACTCCGCTGCCGGGAGCTTCGGCGACGCGGGCATTAACCTGCTCATCATGGCAAGCACGAGCATCGGCACCACACCGGTCCTCCTGGGACTGGCGGACGAACTCCCGCGCGTTCGCGAAGAGCTTACCCCGCTGGCACAGGACGCGGGCCGGCTCGGCGAGATCGGCTCGCGGCTCTTCAGGCTCATCAAGTCCCTGACCAACCCTAACCCGTCATGGATCAAGAAGGAATATGAGTCGGTGATGAAGCTCGTTGACAAACGTATCCGTCACACCCGCGTCGTGAAATATCTCGCCGCGAACTTCCTGCGGGCCTTCTACGGCGCGGGCATTGCCGGCAGGCGTGGCGACTTCGGCGGTTTTATCAGTAATCTCAAACGTGCGGGTGAGCTGTTCGACAAGGTCATGCCCGATGTGCACACTGCGCTCGACGAGATCCCAAGACGGGAACGGTGCCACAAACTCTTCCTTCGCTACCTCGGCCACGGCGGCGTGAGCGCCTTTGCTCTGACGGAACCGACAGCGGGTTCAGACTCGGGAGGGGTCAAGACCACGGCTAAATTGCGGAGCGCGCAACTTACTCCGCTCGACGACGGCAGGTACTCCTTCTCGCTGGATGAACGTGATGAAAAAACAGCGCGGTACCTGATCGACGCCGACAGGATCTCGTTCACCGAGCGCGGCGTCGCCTATTTGACACCGGACGGGAAAACAGCGGCAATCAACTATGACCGGTATGATTACGCGACTGACCTGGGTGTGCGCTCGTATCAGTACCAGGGTAACGAG
>JBGPIG010000031.1:0-13614 GCA_041484745.1 Nitrospirota bacterium
CCTTCAAGTTGGTGAGGTTGGTGTAGCCCATGCCCATCAGCCGCTTGATGGCCCAGATGCTCCGGTTGCCGTTCTGACAGTACACCACAAGATCTTTGTCCTTCTTGAGCTTCTTGATCTTGTCTCCGATGTCCGACAACTGCACGTGGACCGCGCCCGGGATGTGCCCCCCTTCGTATTCTTTGTTCGTACGCACGTCGAGGAGCACGATACCCTTTTTCTGATCGAGCTCTTTCGGAGAAATCTGTTTGATCCCCAGACGTCCTAATACACCGAAGAGCTTGAAGATGAGATAGACCGCTACTATGCTTACCAGTATTGTTGATGCAGTATCCAAAGGTAAAAACCTCCTATAAAATATTCTCTTCCACTCAGGGTGAAGCTATGTTTTTCCAAAGCGTGACAAACCGAAAATCATATCAGCCACAGAAGTCACAAAGAACACAAAGGAAAGAGAAAATCAACCTATTAATGTATTGACCCTTTCAAGCTCTTCTCTGCGCCTTATGTGTTTTTTGCCTGCGCCCAGCGTTTATGAGTGGAACCGCGAGTGCAGGGTGTGGCAAAACATTCTTCATGATTCAATCCGTGCGAATCAGTGTCAAAGACGTTTCCCCTCTCTTTCTTTATATCCCCTGCCGTGAACTATCTGGTAGGTGCGCACCGGATAATTGTCCCGTCTGACGGAGAGTGTATCGGTCTTTCCTAACGACAGGAAGGTTCCCCGGCACGCGGGAATTGCGTCACCTTCCAGATAGATGCAGACGCCGTTTTCATCCCTTACCCTGTCCGGAAAACCCCACTGGGAGATCTGAACATGATCAGCGTATGCGACAATCCTTTCTTTCGTGTAATAGCTGACCTCCCCGGCCAATTGATGCGTGTCAGTGACGGCAAATCTTATGGTCGGATCTTTTTCCAGTGCTTCCGCGAGTTCCTTCCATCCGTAAAACGAGTGGGTCGCATCCGCCTGCGCCGCATCTGGTGATATTTTGCCAAGAGGAATTACGCCGAACCTGGCATGAAGCCCCGCGGTAACAGAGAGTAGAAAGCTGAAAGCAACCGCAACTCCCCATACATACCGTTTTGTCTTTGACCCGCCGACAAGATAGTGGCCGGCGAGAATGCTGAACGTGAAATAGGCGCAGCACGGCCAATTAGCCGCGGCCCCGCCCTTCTTAAACGCTGAAAAGGCGAAGAAGAGCAGCGTCGGAAGAGAGGTAAGGACCAGAAAAAGCGTTTGCCTGTTTTTTTGGAACAGGTAATGGCCCGCGGCAATGACGCCCGATACCCATATCAGGGGGCCCGCAACAAGCATCTGCCCGCCGATATAGACCAGCACTTTTCCGATTGAATACTTGTTCCCGCCAAGGCCATGGCGCATTTGAAATGCGAATGAGATCCATTGATGTTGACTGTTCCAATAAATGACCGGAAGAAAAAGAGCGCACCCGAGGAGAAAAGCTGCGTAGGGATGTATGGTTTTCAGCCACCGCCTCTCATCGGTTACGAGCATGAACAGGAGCAGTGAGGGCGCCAGAAGCACTGCGGTATATTTTGACAGCAGCGATAAGCCGAATGCAACGCCCAGGAAGTACCAGTAATGCGGTTTTTGAGTGGCCACGATCTGCCAGTACCAGTACGTGCTCAAACTGAGGAACAGAAAAACCGGGATATCAGGGGTCATCAGGACCGAACCGGCCAGCGTGAGCGGCATGACATTCAGCGTAATCACGCTTGCGGAAGCGATCTTGTCATCATGAAAAAGTTGCAAGGAAAGGCGCCATGCAAGTACACTGACGATGAGAGTTTCCAGTATGCCGCTGAACCGGACCCATAATTCCTGCTGCGAAAAAAGGGTCGTCAGCCTTATACAATAGGCGATAAGAGGCGCATGATCAAAATATCCGAGATCAAGGTGTCTTGACCACATCCAGTAATATGCCTCATCGGGATGAAGCTGCAGGGTCGCGGAAAGATACATTTTCCACAAGGACAGCAGGGCTACAACAAGAACAGTGTTCCGTTTTGTTAAAATATGTTCCATATGATCCGTTGTTGTCAATTCTTTACTTTCTTCACCGCCACCGGCAGTTCTATGATGAACCGCGCGCCCCGGGGAGTATTCTGCTCAACACGGATCGTCCCGCTGTGGTCCTTGATGATCCTGAGCACGATGGCAAGCCCCAAACCGCTCTTTTTCTTCTTTCGGGAGAAATCCGGCTGGAACAGCTGGGGCACGTCCTCGGCCGCAATCCCCGACCCCTCATCCGCCACCTCTATCTGCGCCATGCCGGACGGGTTCATTTTTGCCGTAACCGCGATCCCGCCTTTGCCGCCCATCGCCTCAACGGCGTTCTCGAAGAGGTTGATGAACACCCGCTTGATCTGCTCGCGGTCCAGGAACACATCAGGCAGATCAGATGCGATCTCTTTCGCAAAGGTGATGTCCTTATGCGCGCCGCCGTAAAGCTGGACCACGCTCTCCAGCAACGGCGCCAAAGGCTGCAACGTGGGTTTCGAAATCGGCATGCGCGCGAAGTTCGCAAACTCATCCACGAGTTTACGCAGTCCGTCGGCTTCCTGCACGATCGTCCGGCTGCACTCATCGAAGACCGTATTGAAGTCCGGGGCGCCTTCGGCGTGCTTCTTTCTCAGCCGCTCGGCGGAGAGCTTGATGGGCGTGAGCGGGTTCTTGAACTCGTGGGCGATCCTTTGCGCCACATCCTGCCAGGTCTCCGCCTTTTTGGCGCGCAGCAGCTCCGTGAGGTCGTCAAAGGTAATGACCGAACCGATGGGTGTGCCGTTGCTGTCCCTGAGCGTGGAGATGCGCATCCTGAGCGTCAGCATCCGCCCGCGCACATTGAGCGACAGTTCTTCCTCCGCCCGTCCCTGCCCCTGCTCAAGCCTGCGGAACAGGCTGCGGATCGGGTCCAGCTCGATAAACCCGAAGGCCTCATCGTAGCGCTTGCCGAGCACCTCCTGCTCCGGGATGCCGAGGATCTCGGACGCCGAGTGGTTGACCGTCGTGATCCTGCCGCCGCGGTCGATGGACACAACGCCGGTCTCGATGTTCGAAAGGATCGTCTTCTTGTAGTTGACCTCCTGTTCTAGCAGCTCCCGCGAGTGCTGAAGATCATGGGTCATCTTGTTGAAGGACTCAATGAGCACGCCCACTTCATCGCCGGATTTTTCGTCTATCCGGTAATCGAATCTTCCCGCTGCCACCGCCGCGGTCCCTTCGGCCAGTTTCCGGATCGGCACCGTAATGCCGGCAGCCACGCGGAGCGCCACCCAGATCGCCGCCAGGAGGAGGGCCAGCGTGACCGAAAGGAACCCGAGCCGGTAGGACAGCTTTATCCGGTCCCTGGCGCTGAACGCCGACCGGTATTGCGTGTACCCTTCGCGGATGTCCACTGCCCGTGCGGCAAGGCTCTGGGGGATGTAATAGCTGACGGCAACGACCCCCGCAACGTGCTTCCCTCCGGGGGAATCGTAGAGCGGGACCACCGCACGCAGGATCTCGCCTTTCTTCCCCAGGTTCGTGACCAGCGTCGCGTCCTGTGCGCTGAAGGCCTTGGCAACCAGGTCGGCGGGAGTCTGCGTAAAAGTCTTTCCCGGGTACTGGCTGGTGACGACAACGGCGGCGCGTTCGCGAGGGCCGGTAAAAAGTTCCACCGAGCCCAGGCCGTACTCCTCGGCTTTCTGGGCCAGATAATCCTTGAGGACCTGGTTGTCGAACGGGGACAGGAGCTGGGCTTCGGTCATATGTCTGCTGATCTGCTTGCTGAATACAAATGCCTCTTTCTCAAGCCGGTCATAATACTCCTGCACAAGCGAGACGGAATCCTTGAGCGAATTTTCGATACGCAGTTTGAACAACCGCTCGAGACTGCCGGTGAACATGCCGCTTCCGATGAAAAACAACAGGATGGGTGGGATAAAGGAAAGACTGACAAAGGCAAAGACAAGTTTCGTTCTGAACCGGGCCCCCAGCACGCCATGCTTCCGTTCCATCGAGAGCTTCCAGAGACTTTTGGCCATCATGAAGAGGACCGCTGCCAGGAGGAGAAAGTTCGCGTTGATGAGGAGGATAATAAGGATATTGTCGGACAGCGGCCCTTCAAAGCCCCGGTACTTGAGCTGAAGAACGATGGCGAGCGCCGTCAGGAGGAGAAACGCAACGAGGTAGAGTACGCCCCTCCACCCGGTCTTTCCCTCTTGAGTCTGGGTCGTCATGGTATCGGCAGAATACCAAAAACCCCTGCCAAAAGCAAGGTCTGGTTTTGGACGCAGTTTGATTTATTCACTTGACAAACAAGAGGTTTCTCGTATATCTTTAGCTCAAAAATGAGCCGCGCAATCTTTCCTGGTCCCCTGCCGGCATGGAGATGAGACCGGCAAAAAGTGGGGAACCTGAAAAAACCGTTAACAAAAGAAAAAATAGGGAGGCAAGAATGACCACATGGCCGAAAACCTTTCTGCACGCAGCATGCATTGCTCTTCTCCTGATGCTCCTTCCCAATACCGCCCGTCCCCAGGAGCAGAAAGAGCCGGCGGGGGTACAACCGGCGAAAGCTGCTGAAGAGCCGGCCGTTCAGAAATCAGGCTCCTTGGTCCCTCCCGATCAGGGAAAATCGGAGCAGGAAACAGCAACGCCAAAGCCGGGCAACGTTGCTTCCCCTCCCGAAAAACTCGCGGAAACCGAGACAGCGCCGGCTTCGATGGACACAACTCCCTACATCATCAAGCGGGGAGACACCCTGTGGGACATTGCACATACCTTTATGAAAGACCCTTTCCTGTGGCCTTTCATCTGGAAGGCAAACCCGACCATTTCCAATCCCGACCTTATTTATCCGGGGAGCACACTGGCAATCCCCAACCTCGCTCCGATCGAGCGGGCCTTGAAAGCCCCACCTACGGCGGAACCGACGGAACAGCTTGTTGAAAAACAGGCTATAGCCCCGGGACCAGCCCCCAAAGAACGGGAAGAAGAGCTTGTTCCTCCCCCGGGTCTGAGGCCGAGAGAAGGCATTGCCGGGGCCCGCGCCACAAAACCGAAACCAATCCAGCCCGAAACCGGTGAAGAGACACGCGCGGAGGGTGGTCTGCTCACCATACCCGAGGAACAGCCTGTCCCGATCATCGATAAATATGCCATGCTCAGCGCTGGCTTCGTGAATCAGGAGGAGACGGACGATACGATCGTGGGTTCGCCGGAGGAAGCGAAAACAATCTTCAGTTATGACGAACTCGTCTATGTCAAGATCCACGGCGGTCAAAACATAAACATCGGGGACAAGTTCCTGATCTACGCGCCGCTGAACAAGGTCAAACACCCCAAAACGGGGACGCGCTACGGAAGGCTCATCAGAGGCCTCGGCATCCTCCAGATCACGGCCAAGGACGCCCCGGACGTGTTCACGGCAAAAATCACGCTCTCCTTCGATGCGATTGAAAAGAACAGCATGCTGACGCCGTATCAGGAACCGACGCTCGTCTATAATTCAACGGAGAAGAAGGCCAAGGACATCTCAGGATACATCCTCGAAGTGACGGACAGACGCACGATCAACGCTCAATCGGACTTTGTATACCTGGACAAGGGGAGCGCCGACGGTGTTGATGCAGGCGACCGGTTCAATGTGTATGCCGACGCCGACAAGAAGGACCGCTCCTTCCCGAGAAAGAAGATCGGTGAGGTCCAGGTTATCCTGGCGAAAGAGCATACCGCGACCGCCGTCGTGCGCAAGAGTACTGACACCATGGCAGTCGGCGACAGAGTGGATTTTATGAAATAGCCGGCGACCGGGGAGGGGCCTCATCGTATCAGCCGTGGAACAGGTGGACAGTGGTCAGGATTCCGTGTAATGCTTTTTCATCCAGACGCACCGGACCGGTAATAAAGATATGGATCTCCGCCCTGCCTTCGAGGTCCGTCAGGAGAATGCGGGCTATTTCATTCTCCTTCTTTTTCCCCTGCAGAACAAAACCTTTAAGCGAAGGCTGCCGGATATCAAGGATGCTGATGTTGGAGAGACCTGCCAATGCAATCCCCTTGATCGCCAGCGGGATGACCCCGACGCGCGCTGAATACGCTGTCTCCAATACATCAAAATAGTTCCGGATCCCTGTTGCATACCGGACAAAAGCGAATTTGTTCGCGGGCGGGTCCCTCTGGACGGCCGTAACAAATTTGACCTCCGTCTTTGATGCCGCATCCTCAAACAGAAGCGCATCGATGTCCTTTGCTATCAACTGAAAACTCCCGGGCATGATGAGATGAAAGCTCCCGAGAGCGTACTGGCGTGCGGCCGTCGCCGGTAATTCCGTGTTTACCCACGTTGTCCGCTGCGGCAGCACCCCTATTTGGGGATTGTCCTGGTAAACAAACACATGAAAGCCCGCCGTCATGATCACCACGAGTGCCATGATCATCGCCAGAGACTTCCAGTCAACATACCTTTGTTCCCGAATGACCGCCTGAGGAAATCTCTTGCGCAGGTCCTCTACCAGCCTCGCTTTATCCTCCACCTGAAGCGCATACGCCAGGGGCGGTCTCCGCAGTGCGCCCTGCTTGATTCTCGCCTGCAGAAGTCCGCCGGTCTCGTTCAGGTCGATGCGCAGGACGCTCTGGTAGGGGATGCTCCGTCCGAGGGGCTTGACAACCATCTGTCGTTCATCGTCGAACGAGAATCCATCGAACCGGGACACCAGCAGTCCGACGAGCAGAACAAAAGGCAGGACCAGGATAAACACGCCCAGGAAGATAGGCAGACACTTTGCGCCCATGAGGCAGACGGACAAGACCGGAGCGCTCACCAGGAGGTAGAGAAAAACGTTCCTCAGGAACAGAACGCCGCTCCCCTTAAAATCAGGCTTGCCTGAGGCAGACATCATGCTCCTCCCGGGCCAGAGCGCTGTCGTGAACAGACCAGCAAGCTGAACAATCTTACTTCATAAAAAGAAGGAACCCGTTAAAGAAGTATACCAGCCCGACGCACCCGCCTGCCATGCCGATGAACCAGAACAACTTCTTTTTCATTAACGCCGCTATCGAAGAGAGCAGGATCGCGATCTGGAGAAACATGGCGGCCATGCCGAATGCGCCGGAGTGTATCTGGGCCTCGTCGCGGCGTTTTTCAAGCTCCTCGGCCTTTTTTTTGATCTCTTCCTTTTCTTTTTCGTACCGCTCGATCTTTTCCTTGTAGCCCGTGATCCGCTTTTCATAATCCGCGGCAAGAGCGCGGGACATGCCCTTACCGGCCTTCAGGTCCATTTCGAACTTCTCTCGCTGCAGCTCGTAGACATATCCCTTGATGCTCTTGGATTGGAAATAGGCCCACTGGTCCGAGGCCTGGGCCTGGGACATCACTGAGCGTGTCGAGAATCCCCCGCCCTTCAGCGTCGAGAGCGTTGCGCACACAGCGAAGATCACCGTCGTGAGCGCGAGATAGTTGAGCCATGGTTCTTTTTTATCTTCCGCCATAATACAACCTCCTGCAAAAATATATTTTATGAAGGCATATACTACCCAAAATCGGCTTCTGAGTCAATACCGGAAATCGATGGAGAAGAGCGGTTCCATTGAAATCCTCATCGGAACATGATACATTTTAACCAGGAGGGCGGCGTGATGATCATCGGCGTTCCGAAGGAAATCAAGAAAGACGAATTTCGCGTCGGCATCACGCCCTTCGGGGTGAAAGAGCTGAAGCGCGACGGCCATACGATCCTTATCGAAACCGATGCGGGAACAGGGAGCGGTTTCTCAAATGAAGAATATCGTACCGCCGGCGCTGAGATTATCGACCGGGAGAAGCTCTTTGACCAGGCTGAACTGATCGTCAAGGTGAAAGAACCTCTCCCGCCGGAATTCTCCCTGCTCAAGGAAGAACAGGCTATTTTCACCTACCTCCACCTCGCGCCGAACCGCGCGCTCGCCGAAATACTCCTCAGAAAAAAGGTGACCGGCCTCGGGTACGAAACCCTGACTAAAGACGGCGCCTTGCCGTTGCTCGCTCCCATGAGCGAGATCGCCGGCAGGATGGCGCCGATCATGGGCGCGTATTATCTCCAGAAATTCAAGGGGGGGTCGGGAATCCTCGCGACCGGCGCAAGCGGGGTAAAGCCCGCTAAGATCGTGGTCCTCGGCGCGGGAGTCGTAGGTACGAATGCGGCGCGCGTTGCATCGAACCTCGGTATGGAGACCGTGGTCATGAACAAAGGCACTGAACGTCTGCAGAAGATCGACGAGATGTTCATGGGCAGGGTGGAAACGCTCCCGCTCGCCGAGCAAACGATCGCCGAAGAAATCACGGATACCGACATCATCGTCGGCGCAATTCTCGTCCCGGGCGGCAGGACCCCGGTCCTGATCTCCAGAGAGATGCTCAAGACCATGAGGAAGGGATCGGTCATTGTGGACGTGTCCGTGGACCAGGGCGGATGCGTCGAGACGTCAAGGCCGACCACGCATGAAGACCCCGTATACGAGGTCGATACCATCATCCACTATTGCGTGGCGAACATGCCCGGCGCCTATCCAAGGACATCAACGCTCGCACTCACGAATGCGACGCTCCCCTATGTTAAAATAATCGCCGCGAACGGAATTAAGAACTCTGTTCAGGGGGACCCCCTGATCCGGAGTGCGCTCAATACGTACCACGGAACGATCGTGCACAAAGTGATCGCGGAGTCGCTGGGATTTACGACGATGCGCCAGGAAGGGCACTGAATGGTCCGCATCCTCGGTGAACAGGTAGAATGCATACGAATCGCCGTACGATAGCGCGCGCAGCAGCGGGTATACGTCGGCCTGTAACGATGAGGGCCGACCTAGTGCATTGTCAACTTATTTTCTGATAGTATTGCTTTTTTATCTCGTCACCCCGGCATTGTTCTAGCCGGGGTCCAGAAGGCCTTTAAGGTCCCTGGATTCCGGCTTTAAGCGAGCCGGAATGACGGCGTGGAGCCATCAATAATTAAGTTTACGGTGTACTAGTTGTTTGTTTTTTGTCCGTCAAGATTATCCTTCGTAACCGCCAGGCTGTCTATGAAAGTCTTCAGCAACGCCCTGCCGGTCTCCGTTAATGCTGAGAACTCTATGCCTATTTCATAGAGCGCTTGCCCCTGGGATTTCACCTGGCAAGAAGCAACCCGTCCGATGAAATTCACGGCGCCGCCGGCGTTTAAGCTCAGTCCCATCGGAATCCTGCAATTAATTTCCAGGGTCTGCTCGCTTTCGATGAGCATGCCGCTCAGGCTTATTTTCCTGACCTTGAAATCCGCAGAGAAATTCAGCATATGCTCAAGGGGGATGGTGAAATGAAACCTGACGTGGAGTCGCTGATCGGCCTTCACCGGCGCATCCACTTTTTGCCGCTGCTCTATTGAGTTAAGAAAATCAGCAATTGCGTCGTGCTGGCCATCCTGGAACGTCATGCTTGCCGTATAGAGGGCGACACTCTTTCCGTCGGTTGTATCCTCTCTACTGCTCATTGCGGAACGGATTGTAATGCCCTTCACCTTTATGCTGTTCTCCTTCTCTCGCAGCGTTAATACATATTCTTTGCCGATCGTCAGCATCCTGTCCGCTTTGAGGGAAACCCCGCCGTAACTCATGTTAAGAATTTCCACATTGTCGGTTATGCTCATGGTGCCGTTCATTTCCATGAGGTCCAGCTTGAATCTCTTATGCCGTCTCTTGTTCTGCATGTATCTGCTCTCTCCCCTTCTCCGTATGGAGAACCGCCCGGAAGACTGCCGGTGCGGCTTTATTCTTTTTTCTTCGAATACTGCGGATACAGTTTGGTCGCGCACTCGGGACAGACTCCATGGCTGAATTCCGCTCCCGAATGCTCGGAGATGTAGGCTTCCATCTGGGTCCAATAGCCATGGTCGTCCCGGATTTTCTTACAGTGCATGCAGATCGGTAAAAATCCCCGCAGTATTTTAATTTCCTTTGCGGAACGTTCCAGTTGAGCGAGCAGTTTCTGGCGCCCGATGGCGTAGCGTATGGAGCGCCCCAGCAGAACATCGGTGACCTGGCCTTTGACGAGATAGTCCTGGGCGCCTTTCTCAACAGCCTCGATGGCGAATTCATCATCATCGTAGCCGGTCAGTACGATGATAGGGACGTCGGGCGCATGCGCATGCGCCCTTTCAAAACCGTCAAAGCCAGCCGCCGAGTCCGGCAGACCAAGGTCAAGAAGCACGACGTCAAAACCGCCGTTCTGTAAACCTGCCAGCCCTTTACCCAACCGGTCAACATGCGTCACTTCGTAATGGACCTTCAGCTTGTTGGACAGGTACCTCTTGATAAGGACGGCGTCACCAGGATCGTCTTCTATGAGCAGCACCGCAATCGGCTTCATGGCCATGCCCGTTCACCCAATCAGAGAGGAACTGAGACCTCTCGATCCTTTCCTTCGGGGACGTATATCTCCACAATGGTCCCTTCGTCTTTCCGGCTCTTCACCGTGATCGTACTGTTCATCAGGATGAGCATCTTTTTCACGATCACCAGACCGAGGCCGGTGCCGTGAGACTTGGAGGTATGAAAAGGCTTGAAAAGGTCTTTCAGACGGTCCTCAGATATGCCGCTTCCGTTGTCCCGTACCCGGATCCGTACCATCGATCCCGACGAAGAAACGCTTACCGAGATCCTGGGGTCCTTCCTGTCGATCAGCGCATCCGCGGCATTTGTAAACACATTCAGCAAAACCTGCTGAAGAAGCCGCGGGTCCGCATACACCCTTCCCGCACACTGATCGATCTCGATCGCAACGCCCTTTTTCTCGAAGTCCGCATTTACCAGGGCAAGAAAGTTCCCCAGAAAATCCTTCAGGTCCACGTCCTGGAGCTCGGGTTTCTCGAACATATTGAAACTCCTGAGACCCCGAAGCAAATATCCGACTTTTTCACAATTTTCGAGGGCGCGGTCGATGTATGTTGCAATAGTCGCCTTGTCCATGGTGTCGAGTTTCGCCTTGAGCAGACTCAGACCCATCATGACCGCGTTGACCGGGTTGCCGATCTCATGCCGTACCCCCGTAAAGATGTAGCCGATGTTATTCATGGTGTCTACGGCCTGGGCAATCGACTCAAGCCTGAGTTTGTCCGTGATGTCGCGCTTCAGGAAAACATAATTGAGGACCTCGCCCGATGGGGCCTTGATCAATGAGTAGGTGCACTCTTCCTCATAGAGCGTGCCGTCCTTCTTCTTATTCGTCAGGCGGCCCGTCCAGGCCCCGTCCCGCTCCATCACGTCCCGCATCCTGCGGGGAAACGGCTCATCGGGTCTGCCGCTGTCAAGCAGGTGGAGTTCCCGTCCTTCGACTTCTTCCCGGGTGTGGCCCGAGATCTTTTCGAATGACGGGTTCACATACTGGATCATGCCGTGCGGGTCGGTTATGACCACCGCATCTGCCGCTGATTCGACCGCGGCCGCCAGGCGAATGCGCTCCTCCTCCGCCCGTTTTCTCGCCCGCCTCGTCTCCGCCTCACGGAGCTCCCGTTCGATGGCGGGCACCAATCTCGCAAGATTCCCCTTCAGGATATAGTCATGCGCTCCCGCCTTCATCGCTTCAACGGCGATGTCCTCTCCTATATTACCGGAGACAATGATGAAGGGGAGGTCGAGCCCGCTTTCCCTGAGCACCGACAGGGCATGGAGACCGCTGAACCGGGGCATAACATAGTCCGAGGTCACGACGTCCCATGTCCGCTGATCAAGCGCCGCCAGCATCGATTCACGGGTTTCAACACGCATGAAGTCGGGCTGATACCCGCTTTTTCGCAGTTGGACGAGCAGCAACAGCGCATCGTCCTCCGAATCCTCGACTATCAGCATGTTTAAAGGTTTCGACATGATACGTTCAAAGTTCAGAGTTCAGAGTTCAAAGTTCAATGTTCCTATTGGTGGAATTGAGACTTGGTTCATTCGCAAAAAATTGAAAGCCGATGCATAACCACAGAGACACAGAGGCACGAAGAAGAACAGGAGGACAATGAGAGGTTTAATAACGCTCTCATCCTTTACTCTCGGGACTCAGAACCGTGAACTCTGAACTCTCGTTACGGCCTTTCATTCAAAAGCAGCCAGTAGAGACCCAGTTGCCTCACCGCTTCCGTAAACTGGTTGAAATCGACCGGTTTGCGGACAAAGCTGTTTGCGCCGAGCTGATAGCTGGTAATGCGGTCCTTATCTTCGCTCGATGTGGTGAGGATCACCACGGGAAGAAGCCTGGTCATCTGGTCCGCCCGGATACGCTGGAGGACTTCCAATCCATCCACTTTGGGCATCTTTAAATCGAGCAGGACCACCTGGGGTTGCTCCTCGATGTTTCGGCCCGCGTACTTGCCGGTGCCGAAGAGGTAGTCAAGCGCTTCGGCCCCGTCCTTCGCGACCACGACCGTATTCAGGATGTTGCCCTTCTTCAGCGCCCGCATCGTCAGTTCCACGTCGTCCTGATTGTCTTCAACTAATAATATGATCTTGTTCTTCATTCTGCTCTCCTGACATTGATTAATGATGATAGCTGCAGTTGTGGTACGGATCCCATCCCTACCCCGGACAAGCCTGAACAAAATCCACCACGAAGTCACGAAGACACGAAGTAATACATGAAAGCCTTTGGGGTTTGATTAACTTGCGCACTTTAAAACCTTCTTCGTGTCTCCGTGTTTGTCTCAGTGTGGCCCTCTTCTTGGCCATTGTGGTAAAAATATTCAACCCATTTTGGGTAGAATTTGGTTCCTTAGTAACTATGGTATTCATTTCCGGTTCCCTGTCAAAGCATTTTGGGGGGTATGCTCAGGACAGCGTAAAGTAAAACGTTGCGCCTTTCTTTACCTCGCCCTCAGCCCAGACCCGGCCGCCATGACGGTGGATGATACGCTGGACCGTGGCCAGGCCGATGCCCAACCCCGGAAATTCCTCAGTTCCATGGAGACGCTGAAAGGCCGTAAACAGCTTATTCGAATAGCTCATGTCGAAACCCGTGCCGTTGTCTCGGACAAAGTAAGCGTTATTTCCGTCGACCCGCTGCACACCGAATTCGATCCTGGCGGCTTCGGATTTTCCCGTGAACTTCCATGCGTTCGAAAAAAGGTTATCCATGACCGCCCGCAGCATCACGGGATCTCCCTGATCAGTTACACCTTCTGGGACGATAAACTCCACACGCCGACCGGGGTCCACCTTTCGCAACTCGTCTATCGCGGCCTTTGCCAGTGCGCTCAGGTCCACAGATGCGCGCTTTATTTCGCCTCGTGTCAGACGGGACAGATTAAGCAACGCATCAATAAGCTGCCCCATTTTTATGGCGGCCGCACGCACGCGCTGAAGGTAGTCCTTGCCCTCGGCGCCCAGTTTATCAGCGTAATCTTCAAGAAGGGCGAGGCTGAAGCCGTCGATGCCCCTGAGCGGCGTCCTCAGATCGTGGGACACGGAGTACGCAAAGGCTTCCAGTTCCCTGTTGGCGGCCGCGAGCAGGGCCGTGCGTTCCACCACGCGCGCTTCGAGCTCCTGATTGAGCTTGATGATTTCATCCTCCGCTTGTTTGCGCTCGACGATTTTCCAGACTGAATCCATCAGGAGTGTCA
>JBGPIG010000032.1:0-13439 GCA_041484745.1 Nitrospirota bacterium
GACCAGCAGGCTGCCATGTACCAGCTGGTGAAGGGAAATCTTGTGCTCGCCGGAGTGAAATTCATCGAGCCGGGCAACGGTCTCGTGAGCAGTATCACGGAGGAGCAGATGATTCAGGCGGGGAAACATCCGGGAAAAACGAACTTCACGGACCTCGACAACGCCCTCAATATTCTCAAGTATCTGATGGACCGTCCTGCCGCGGCCATCATGAAGCACAATAACCCCTGCGGCGTGGCCTACGGCGGGACGGTGGCTGAGGCCTACGAAAGGGCCAATATGGCCGACCGCATCGCCGCGTTCGGGGGCTGTCTTGTCGTCAACCGGGCTCTCGATAAGCAGACCGCTGAAATGGCAAACGCAAACTATCTTGAGGTCGTCGCGGCTCCTGAGTATGAGGAAGGCGCGGTTTCCATTCTTGCAAAGCGTAAAAACCTTCGCATCATCAAGCTGGAGAAGATAAGCGAGCTTGTGAAATATCGCGATATGAGTTACGTTGAATTTAAAGCCCTTACGGACGGCGGTCTTATTGTGCAGCAGTCCCAGAAGAATGCGATCCGCACGAAAGCAGACTTTCAAGAAGCAAAGACGGTCTACAAAGGCAAAGAGTATACAATCGAACGGAAACCGACTGACCGGGAGTATGATGATATGCTCTTTGGCTGGAACGTGGAGCAGGGGATCACGTCAAACTCGGTCATCTACGTGAAGGACGGCGTGACGGTAGGTATCGGCACGGGCGAGCAGGACCGGGTGGGAGTCGCCGAGATCGCGATCTTCAAGGCGTATACCAAATATGCTGATGCCCTCTGCTTTAAAAAATACGGCATCCCGTACAAAACATATGAACTTGAGGCCGGCCAGGGGAAACGTGACAAGTCGGCGCTTGCGGAGATCGATAAGCAAACGAAAATGGACAAAGGCGGGCTTATCGGGTCCATCATGGTTTCCGATGCGTTCTTTCCCTTCCGGGATGGCGTGGATGCCGGTATCAAAGAGGGGATCTCGGCGATCGTGCAGCCGGGGGGATCGGACCGGGATTTCGATTCCATCACAGCCTGCAATGAAGCGAACCCTAAAGTGACCATGGTATTTACCGGTCAGCGTGTGTTCAAGCATTAATTGTGATGGTCTTGTTACAAGGTCCCCGTGCTGTTATTGCGAGGAGCTGGCGACGGCGGCTATAAAGCGGTTGTGGTACGTGGATTGTTGGGTAAGACCATCTTATTGTTCGCTTGCTCCAGCGGCGCTGTTTTCCATTGCTGCCCACTGGTCTATGAACGTCTGGAGCAACGTTTTATCCTTGGCCGTCAGATCGGTAAACTCCGAACCGATTTCATAGTGTGTTTGCCCCTTGTCTTCCTTCCTGGTGCATGAAACAACTCGTCCGATAAAATTTACCGAGGTGCCGTCGTTCAGAGACAATCCCATGGGGACCTTGCTTTCTATTGCCAGAGCCTGATCAGTCTGGATGAGCATGCCGCTGAGGCTGATTGTTTTCACCTTAAAGTGCGCGGGATAGCTCAAAATATTTTTGTGCGGAGCGGTAATTTGAAACCTGACGTAGTGCCGCCGCTCGCTTTGCAACGGTTCTGTTTCTCTCGGGTTTTGCACTATTGATTTAAGAAAATCGGCAACCATGTCCGCTGAGCCATCTTTAAACTGCATGCCTGCCGAGTATATGGAGATCCTTTCGCCGTTGTCTCTCGCTTCCATTCCGATGAGCTCGGAACGAACGATAATGCCCGTTACATTGAGCGTCTTCCCTTTATCTTGCAGTTTGACCGTATATTCCTTGCCGGGATTCAGTCTCCGGTCCGCTTTTAAGGCCACTCCGCCGAGACTGATATCAAGGATCTCCACTTTTTCGGATAAACTCATCTTGCCTTTTACGTCAATTAGATCCAGGCCGAATCTTTTATGCCGCCTCAGGTGTTTCATAAAACGCCGCCTCTCAAGTGACCTATCTCGTCCTGGACCACATCAATAAATAATATCCGCCGGGGGGAAAGCATTATACCCGTTAGTTCAAGAAAATAATTTATTTTCTCGGGAAAAATACTCGTCTGTGTGTAAGAGCAGGAAAGTGCGGTTCACACCTTGGGAAGTATATTGACATGGACAGGTAAAATCAAGTATAAAAATGGGGTATATTATGGGTATGAGTGCTGCATAATATCATTTGAAATTATTATGTTGCTGATTAATGCAACAAAAAAACGGTTCGGGATGTACAATATGAACCAGGTCAGATCGCGTCATCGTCAATGTTCAATACGCCCATGGAGGCGACCCTGGTTGCCAAGATGAGACGCTCTGCCAAGATTTTGAACACATCATCCGCCCGATTATTTTCAGCGACCTGTATGTTCAGTTGCTTGATGCGGTCCTGGAGTTCTTTCAGTTCATCTTTGGATATCGTAATCATCTCTGGTATGGTTATTCCTTCTTCACTGGTATTATCTCTTACCCTGTCGTTCATTCGCATAGAAACAGGACTCTCCGGCTTCACATCAGCGCCCTGATCTCGTGCATCCGTTCCTCGGCGGCCTTTTTGCCGCGTCTCAGCAATTCTTTCGACTTAGAGAGATCATAGAGGGGAATCCCCCTCGCATTGACATTAATAACCACATCCGCAAGTTTTTCCTCTTCCCGAGCGTTCCGTGACGCCCAGAGCGCAGATAAGTGCGCGGCGATCTTCACAATCGTATCAAACTGGTCCAATTCCAGCGCTTTATAATTTACGTTGACCGCAATCACCTTCTTTATGCCCAATTCTTCTCGTACCGTTCTTACCGGTATCTGGCTTGCGACCCCGCCATCAACCAGCATTCTGTTATTGATCTCCGTGGGAGTAAAGATGACAGGAAGGCTGCAACTGGCCTGCACCGCCTTCGCGATGGAGCCGGTGGTGATGGCGACCTTCTCGCCGGTACGGAGGTCGGTTGCAACTGCCGCGAAAGGGAGGGGGAGGGCGGAGAATTTTTTAACAGGCAGGATATTGTCCATAAACCGGTAGATGCCGTCGCTCGATATGAGACCTGTCCGGGGAACGGTAAATTTAAGAATGTTTTTCCATTTGGTGTCCAGAAGAATTCGCTTGATTTCCGAGAGAGGCATGCCGGCGCAATAGAGGGCGCCGATGATGCTGCCGGCGCTCGTCCCGGCGATGGCGTGAATGGGGACGCCCTCTTGTTCCAGGATGTCCAGAACGGCAATATGGGCCAATCCACGCGCCGCTCCGCCCGAGAGCGCCAGGCCGATTCCCGGAGTTGATGTCACAGGCATGGTATACCTTTAGTGCAGTTCGGACGTAAGGGAGTGAGGGTCGTTATTTGCCGGAAAGCCTCTTGACCGCGTCTTTAAGGTGCGCTCCCATGTCTTCGAAGGCGTAGAGGATGCACAGATAGGTCGAGGAGGACTTGGGCGAGCATTCGCCGGTAACGAGACGGTCCTCGTGGGCTGTCGCGAAATCATTTGCCATGCGCTCCATGGCGTCGCTGTCCGCCAGAACACTTTCGAAGGTCGTCTGGGCCCCGGTCACGGCGGCCTCGCTGGATTTCTTCAGCACTTCTTTGGCCCTGGTGAACAACTTGCCGGTCTCGTTGATGGCCTTGTCGCTGAACAGCATGCCTTCCTTGATCCGGACGCGGGTGTTCTCCGTGATGCGCTTGATGCTGGTCGCGATCTTCTCAATGTGGGCGGGGACCGTCAGGAGCGCCCGCGCTTCGCTGTTCGCGGATGCCATCTTTGCGAGCGTCGCAGTGAGGATATCTTCCTTAGCATGGATCTCCTTGGCGAGCTCATCGGCCTGCTCCAGAGAGGCGAGTTTGTTTTTCATGAACCCGTCTTCCGTGAGTTCGAGCATTTCCTGTGCCTTGTGCATAACCAGGTAAATCTCTTTTTTCAGGTCTTTAATAATTTGTTCAGACATGCGATGAACTCCTTTCAGTTATCCCGGTGCAGTATAGGCAGGGTGACGCGTAAAATTTTACAAACTATAACAGAAAACCGTTGATATGACATGTTAATTTTTTTAATATGAATATTTTAATGTTTTATAGATTTTGGTTTTGCCTGGGTCCTTTTGCTGAAGCACGCTGACCGTACACCATGGTGCCTCTATCTATATAAATATTTTAGCATATTTTAGTTGCTCTGCCTGATTTTTTCTTGACTTAACGGAATGCCGCTGGTATAAACTACATCATCAATCATCCCCCCTATCTTGGAGCGGATAATGCCCTTTTTTGCCGGAGAAATCTTTGTCAGCGAGATCTACAAAAAGCCGGTGCTTGACCAAACGGGCGAAGAGATCGGGAAGCTCAAGGACATCATTGTCGGCAACGGAGAACCGTTTCCCGCGGTTACGTCGCTCGCCGTTGTATCGGGCAACGATACCTACCTTATCCCCTGGGAAAATGTCAACCTCTTCAATAAAAGGGTCATTTCCATTAACGTCCTGGTAAAGGACCTCGGACCTGCCTGTATAGCACCCACGGACATCCTCATCTATCGCGACCTGCTTGATAAGCAGATCGTTGATATCAACGGCGCCAAACTCGTTCGGGTGAACGACCTCGAGCTCGGGGACGTGAAAGGAAAGCTCTGCCTGGTGGCTGCGGATATCGGACTTCGGGGGCTCCTGCGCAGACTCGGGGTGGAAAAACGGGGTGAAAAATTCTTTTCTCTGTTCAACTATAAGCTTCAACACAAACTTATTGCCTGGCACTATGTGCAGACCCTGGAGCCGAGGGTATCGCGGCTCACGTTGACGGTTTCGGGGCAGAAAGTTTCCAGCATGCACCCGGCCGACCTCGCCGGTATCATCAGCGAGGTATCCCAGAAGGAGCGGACTGCCATCTTCGGAAGTCTTGACGTAGACACGGCGGCCGAGGCGCTTCACGAACTTGAACCGCATGTGCAGGTTGACATCATCGATGACATGTCCAAGGAGCGGGCGTCCGACATCCTCGAGCGCATGCCGCCTGACGAGGCTGCGGATGTGCTCGGCGACATGCCCGAGGCCAAGGCACAGGAGCTTATCAACCTCATGGAGAGGGAAGAGGCTGAGGATGTCCAGGAGCTCATGGAGCATGAAGACAATACGGCAGGCGGTCTCATGACCACCGAATACCTTGCCTTCCCGCCGGACATGACCGTGGAGGAGGCGATCAGGGAATTACGGCTCGAGGCCCCGGACGTCGAGACCATCTACTATCTTTTCATTGTGGACCGTGACGAAAAGATCGTCGGGGTGCTGTCCCTCAAACACCTGATCCTTGCCACACCGCAGACGCTCTTGAGCGACATCATGACGACGCCGGCAAAGACCCTTCCGTTGGACGCGGCGAAAAAGGACGTGGCCGAATTCATTTCGAAGTACAATCTGCTTGCGGCCCCCGTGGTGGACGAAAACATGGTCATGCACGGCATCGTGACCGTGGACGACGTGGTGGACTTCCTCCTGCCGACTGCTTCGCGGAAGAAGCGCCGGAAGCGTTAACGGCTGTCCTGCCGGACAATCCGATTTATCTCAGAGGACTTTTGTAAGGCCTGATCATGCTTAATAAGAAAAAAATCCTCGTGTTCCTGTCAGTGCTCGGCCCCGGCATCATTACCGCGAATGTGGACAACGATGCGGGCGGCATTGCGACCTATTCCGTCGCGGGCGCGCATTTCGGCTATTCGCTGCTCTGGACCCTTATCCCCATCACCATCGCGCTCATCGTCGTCCAGGAGATGGTGGCCCGCATGGGTGTCGTGACGGGCAAAACGCTTGCCGACCTCATTCGGGAAAATTTCGGTGTCAAGGCCACCTTTTTACTCATGCTGAGCCTGCTGCTTGCGGATATGGGCAATACGGTGGCCGAGTTCGCCGGGTGGGCATCGGCAATGGAAATCTTCGGCGTGAGCAAGTATGTCTCGGTTCCCATCGGAGCGTTCGCGGTCTGGCTGCTGGTGGTGAAAGGGACCTATCGATTTGTTGAAAGGATCTTTCTTATTGCCTGCACGGTCTTCCTGACGTACGTCGTTTCCGCCTATCTGGTCCATCCGCCGTGGGGCCAGATTATGATCGATACGGTAAGGCCCTCATTCGATTTCAAGGCATCCTATCTCATGATGCTGATCGGTGTTGTCGGTACCACCATAGCGCCGTGGATGCAGTTCTATCTCCAGTCCGCTGTGGTCGAGAAGAACATCAAGGTTGAGAATTACGGCGCATCGCGCATGGACGTGATCGTCGGATGTATCATGACCGACGTAATAGCCTTCTTCATTATTGTTGCCTGCGCAGCGACCATGTATGCCGGCGGTATCAGGATAACCGATGCCAGGGACGCGGCGGTCGCGCTTGCCCCCCTTGCAGGGAAGCACGCCTCCGTGCTGTTCGCAATCGGCCTGGCCAATGCCTCGCTGTTCGCGGCATCCATTCTTCCTCTGGCAACGGCCTATTACGTTTGTGAGGGAATGGGGTGGGAATCGGGGATTGACAAGAATTTCAAGACGGCCCCGCAGTTCATGTGGCTTTATACGGGGATCATCGTGATCGGGGCGCTCATCATCCTTATCCCGAATGCGCCCCTGATCCCGATCATGCTCGTGTCCCAGGTCGTGAACGGCATCATGCTGCCGTTTGTGCTGATCTTCATGCTCATTCTGATAAACGACAGGGACCTTATGGGCGAATACACCAACTCGAAGACATTCGATATCATTGCGTGGGCTACGGTCGTGATCATGGTGGCGTTGACGCTTGCACTGGTTGTGACCTCATTCCTGTAAGTATGCGTTTTTATCGTTCCGGGAGGCAGGTAATGTCAACAGACGAAAAAGGGGCCATTGGGCCAGACGCTGGTTCGGGCGAATACATCGCCATCGACTATAAGGCGCTGGGGGCCAAGATCAAACAGGTACGGGGTGCCGTTACCCAGGCTGATTTCGCCAAGCAGTTTGGCTTAACGCGGGCTGATGTCAGTAAAATTGAGCGAGGTGAAGTTCGGCCTACTGCTGAACTGCTTTATAATATTTGCTTGAAGCATCATCTTAGCATTGAATGGATGTTGTCCGGTCACGAGCCGTCAATGGAGTCCTCTCAAGAAGAACTATTTAAAAAAGAGATATTTACTTCAGCGATAGCAAAAGGGGGGCCGGTTAAAGAGGCCCCCGCCAACGCATGCGCGATGCCTATTCTTGAAATAACCGATATGATCGAATGGTTCAGGCTGCATCCGGAAGACTTCGATTTGGTCAACAAGATGATACAGGGTAAGAAGATTATGCTGGAGGCGCTTAAGGAGCTTGAAAAGTAATAGGGAAGTTGCCTGATGTTATTCCCGAATCATTTTTTCTCCCGGTAATAGTTGCCGTAGAGTTTCCGTGCGCAGTCAGGACAAACGCTATGAGTGAATTCCGCCTCCGAATGTTCACTTATATACGTTTCAATCTGTTTCCATTGGCCCTGGTCATCTTTAATCTTCTTGCAGGAAGCGCAAATGGGAAGAAGACCGCTCAATCTCTTGACCTCTGACAGGGCTTCCTGAAGTCGGATGATGAGCATTTCCCTATTCTGGCGAGACGACAAAAAGTAATCCTTTTCTCTTCGCAGTTCAGCCGCCAGCCCGTTGTATTTGCGAACAAGATCTCCGATGTCATCGTTCTTCAAACTGATGTTGCGCGGAAACGTGCTGGAAGCTAATAAATCGTTCAGCTTATTATTGCTGTTTTTGTGAAAGATAATCTTAAAGTAGTTTTTATCTTCTCTATTATGAACATCGACGAGATCCAAGTCGCCGGCCGCTGACATGCCGCCGATGATAATTCCCCTCTCCAAATCCTTGCTGAACGGGGTCGTGCTGTGAACAAGGGCCGTGCCTTCTTCGTCATCGACTTCAATCAAATTGAAGCTGCCGACTAAGTTTTCCGGTCCTCGAACAACGCTTCTATAGCCTGCTGAACTGCTCTGAAAGTGGAGGAAATCCATCCCGTCAGCAATAATGTCTTTTCCCGGCCCTTCATGGTACCAACTGTTCATCATGGACCGGCCAATTTTTTCCAAGATAGGTTCCGGGTGTTTATAGCTCATCACAACAAGTTCTTGTAAATCAAAAAGCAGCTTTAAGGGATACCAGTTAGTCGGAGTAATATCCATAACGACTTCATCAAGAGACGTATTGGCGATGACCTGAAGATCCATGCTCGTCTTTACAAAGCCATCGACGATGGCGCCTAATACCATTAACTCGGATTGGGGGAATTGTTCGTCAGCCATTTGACAGCTCCTCGATAAAAAATATATCATAACTCTCATCCTTTGAACAGTAGTTTATGTAATCTGCCTTGTGTTATTTATATGACAAAAAGTCATGCATTCTGTGCCTGGTGCAGTAACGATTCTTTGAACATCATGGAGTTACATCCTTAATTTGTTGGAAGCTACCCATAAAATACCCCGTTCTGAGGATTGACATCGGGCTGCTCATTCTTGTATATTTTAAATGAAGTGCGATACCTATCGCTGTCATGGTCAAGTACTCTGGAGACGCTGCCTCAAGGTGACGTGCGGGACCGAGTCCGCAAGCTCATTCCATAAGGAGGAGAAAGCAATGAGAAAGTCGGGATCAAAAATATCATTCATGATGTTTGCTCTGATAACGATCTTCGTTATGGCCGCATGCAGCGGTCGAGGTGCATCAGGCGAGAAGACAAAGGGAGATAAGTCGGTCGTCACGGCAGTCAGGAGTTCCGTCTCGACCACAATCTGCCCGAATGGCGGCATATCGGTTGATGCGGGGATTGACACCAACGGCAACGGCAAGCTTGACGCTTCGGAGGTCACCAGCACGCAATATGTCTGCAACGGGACGAACGGGACGAACGGAACGAATGGAACGAATGGAACAAATGGTCTGACAACGCTTGTTTCCGTCGTGAGCGAGCCGAGCGGTACGAATTGCACATACGGCGGCAAGAAGGTGAGTGTCGGCCCGGACGCAGATAGAAACGGGATATTGAATGATGAGGAAATATCTTCATCGGATTATATCTGTAACGGAGCGAATGGAGCCAACGGCACAAATGGTACGAACGGAACCGATGGAACCGACGGCACCAATGGAGTCAATTCCCTCACCGCTGTTGTGGTCGAAGCTGCGGGATCAAACTGTGCGGCGGGAGGGCTGAAAGCAACTTCAGGGCTTGATGCCAATGCAAACAACGTTCTCGACCCAGAAGAAGTGACGACCACTACCTATGTGTGTAACGGCACAAACGGCACGAACGGACTGATCACACTCGTGTCCATTGTGTCCGAGCCCGTTGGTACGAACTGTGCGTATGGAGGTCAGAGGATATCCTCCGGCATGGACATGAACAACAACGGGTACCTCGACCCGCTCGAGGTCACTTCCACAAAATATGTATGCAACGGGGCAACCGGTCCGGCGGGCCCGACCATGCCGGTGATCCAGAGCATCAGTGCCACGGGTTTGCCTGCAAGTCCAGGCGGCACGATCATGATAACAGTCAATGCCCAAAGCGCGGAAGGGCTTGGACTCAGTTATTCCTGGGCGGCCTCGACTGGTTGGAACATTATATCAGACACAACATCGACCGTCGTCACGATCAGCGCGCCAAACAGTTACGGCGCAAGCGGTGTTGCCAACGTGACCGTTACGGACACCCGGAGCAGGTCGGCGGTAGGAACCTTTGCGCTCAGCACCGTGAGCGACAGCGCCCCTATTATCGAGAGCATCTCCATCTATCCCCAGCCCGTGTTCACGAGCGCGAACCTGGTGGCGAGCGGGTATGATGCGAATAGCGAGCCGCTCACCTATTCATGGACAATCGGCGGGATCGCCGGCATTGCCACGGGCAGCAGCGCGCTCTGGTCATCACCCGGCATTCCGGGCTATTACACCGTAGGGCTGTTCGTGAGCGATGGGACCACGACCGTTTCAGGCAGCAGTTCTGTATCCGTTGGCAGCGCAAGCCCTTGGCCTGGCAGGCGCAGGGACATTCAGGCAACAGGACTGAGCCCCATAGATACAAGCGACAATACCGGCTTGGTTACAAAGTGGGCCTACACAACAGGGGATTCAGTGAACTCCTCCCCGGCTATAGGCGCGGATGGGACCGTATATGTGGGTTCTCTTGACAGCAAGCTTTACGCGATTAATTCCGACGGCACGCTCAAGTGGAGCTTCACAACAGGGGGTGGGGTGTCATCCTCCCCAGCCATAGGCGCTGACGGGACTGTCTATGTGGGTTCTCTTGACAACAAACTTTATGCGGTCAATTCCGACGGTACACTAAAATGGAGCTACACAGCAGGGGGTGGCGTGTACTCTTCCCCGGCTATTGGAGCGGACGGGACCGTGTATGTGGGTTCTCTTGACAAAAAGCTTTACGCCATCAAATCTGATGGCACTGTCAAGTGGAGCTACACGATGGGGGGTGGAGTGGTCTCCTCTGTGGCCATAGGTGCTGACGGGACTGTGTACGCGGGGTCTCTTGATAAAAAGCTTTATGCGATCAATTCCACTGGTACTTTCAAATGGAGCTACACTACAGGCGATATGGTCTACTCTTCCCCGGCCATAGGTGCTGACGGGACCGTGTACGTAGGGTCTTTTGACAGCAAGCTTTACGCGATCAATTCCAACGGCACGCTCAAATGGAGCTACACTACAGGGAGTGCAGTGTATTCCTCCCCGGCAATAGGCGCGGACGGTACTGTATTAGTGGGTTCTCTTGACGGCAGCCTCTATGCGATTAATTTCAACGGCACACTCAAGTGGAGCTACTCCACGGGAGGTGGGGTATCCTCCTCTCCAGCTATAGGCGCGGACGGGACTGTGTTCGTGGGGTCAAATGATTCCATGCTTTACGCCATGAACCCAAGCGGTACGCTTAAGTGGACTTACACAACAGGGGACGCGGTACTCTCCTCCCCGGCTATAGGAGCAGATGGGACCGTGTATGTGGGATCGAATGATTTCAAGTTGTACGCGATAAAGTAACGCGAATAGGAAGGCGGGGCGGGGAGAAATCCCCGCCCCGTATGAAAATGTGCAGGGGTCCTTCTGTGATTATCAAGCCTTGTTGCGAGTCATCCTATGCCTCATAGGGAATCGGGTCCTTCACTCCCGCCTCTCTAAACCCTTTCAGCCTCAGATCGCAGCTTTCGCACCTGCCGCACGCCTTTTCACTGTTCTGGTAACAGCTCCAGGTTAGATGGAGCGGTGCGCCCAGTATCGCGCTTTCTTGCACGATCTCGGATTTTTTCAGGTGAATGAGCGGCGTGACGATCTCGATCAGAGTTTCCGGCCTCGTCCCCATCTCGATGACCTTGTTGAAGGCCTGATAAAACACCTCTCGGCAGTCGGGATAGCCCGAGCTGTCTTCCTCCACAGCGCCGATAAATATTTTTTTTGCGTCGATGACCTCCGCCCACGATGTGGCGATGGACAAGAGATGGGCGTTCCGAAAGGGGACGTATGTGGAAGGAATAGAGGAAGTCTGGAGTTTTGATTTCAGAGTTCGGAGCTGACCAGTCTCGGGGACGGGGATAGTGGTGTCCGTGAGGCTCGATCCGCCGATCACTTTCAGGTGCTCGATGCTTACCGTAAGCCGTTTTTCTGCCTTGTAAAAATCCGCTATTTCGTTGAAAGCCTTCAGTTCACGCGCCTCGGTCCTCTGACCGTAGTTCACATGGAGAAAGGCAAGCCGGTACGCTTTGTTCGCGATCGCGGCTGTTACGCAGCTGTCCATGCCGCCGCTCACGAGCACTATTGCAAGGTCTTTTTTCATAAAAGCACGTTACCCCCGTTGAAAACGTATCCATTCCCGCTTGATGGTATTGAAACTATTTTAAAGCATGGCGGCATAAAAAGCCAATCATAGTTTTGCCCTTCTCAAATCGGGGTTTACCGTAATCGGGATGAACATGCCACCAGTCGGTATGATGGTCCGTTCTTGAAAAAGAAAGCCCTCGACAGAGTACACCGAAAAACTCCGTCGAGGTGGGGGAAAGACGATTAGTGTGCCCCATGGATGAGCATGGGGAGGCATCGGGTGCATACGATCTTCTCCACGCCTTCATGGTAGCAGGGCAGATAGGTCCTTGTTGCGTCAGTTGTGCCGCAAATGAAACACTTGATCTCTTTGTTCGGCATGTTATTCCTCCAACGCGTTGAGCTCGTCGACGATCTTGTTCGGGTCGAGATTGTGCATCATCGAGCCGAAGGATATGGACTCCACGTTGATCCCGGCGCAGGTGAAACAGCCGTTGCCGAAATATTTCTGGATCACCGCTTTTGCACCGGGGCCCATCCGTATCACCTCGCCGATGAGCGAATCCTTTGTCACTTTCTTCTTTTCTGCAATCATAGTAGCCTCCTTTGTTATTTGATTGATCGTACTATACCCAAAACATCATATCGGCGTTATGACCTGCATCATACGGCGTCATTTTCCGCGTCTATGCTATACTATGAGCTATGTCATAGCGGTCCGGAACCGGGCGCATTATAGTGTATTCATCTTAACACTCCAGGAGGTATTTCTCAATGGACAAGTTCGTAAAAGGGTTTATCGTTATGAGCATCATGTATCTCGGGATCGCGGCAATACTGGGGATCGTGATGCTGGGGAATCAGAACGTGATGGCGCTCAAATTCGTGCATTCGCACCTGAATATGCTCGGCTGGGTATCCATGATGATCTATGGCGTAGGCTATCACATCCTGCCGCGTTTCATGGGCAGGGCGCTGTACAGCAATAAGATCGGCGAAGCGCAGTTCTATATCGCAAACATCTCTCTGGTGGCCATGCTCCTTTTTTATACGTTGAACACGTACAACCCGAGCGATAGTTACCGGACCATCACGGTGGTATCGGGAGCGATCCAGGCGTTCGCGGTCTTTCTCTTCCTGTACAATATGCTCATGACGCTGCTCACGAAGGTGGAGCAGCCGCATTAGCGGCATGAGGAGCAGAGGGCACTGAGTAGAGAGCATGGAGCAGAGCGCAGAGAGCGAGGCGGAAAAACCAGGATTGGCCAGTGGCCTCGACTCAAAGCTCTATGCGCCATGCGCTCTGCTCAGTGCTTTGTCCTGTTTGCCTCACGACGAGAGGCTCATGAGCCCGTCCCGGTCCTTGATAATGATCTTTCCGTCCGCGTCCGCCACGAGTCCCTCTTTTTTGAACTTACTGAAAGTCCGGATCGAGGTCTCCACCGTGGTACCGACCATATCGGCCACGTCCTGTTTGGTGAGCCGCATGTCGATCAATAACCCCTGGTCGGTTTCCACGCCGACCTTGATCGAGAGCTTAAGCAGCAGGGCGGCGATCCGCGCCTCCACACGCTCGAGGGCGATGCTCTTGAGAGAGTCATAGGAGCTTTTCATGCGGTCGCCAAGCTGGAGCGCAATGCAGTA
>JBGPIG010000033.1:0-13278 GCA_041484745.1 Nitrospirota bacterium
AGAAGACCTAACCAAAAACCCCTGTTATTATCAAACCCAGCATACTAATAATCAGGTTGAAGACAAAACCATTCCGCATTTACACAGAAGAAAGGCTCATTCATCCATAGCCGCCAGAGACGTACAAGCTCGCAGAGTCATTGCTGATACAGGGCATAAACTTACTGTCCAGCTGAGGGAACCTGCTCGCCTTTTATAAATAAAAACCATTGCCATTGCGCGTTCGCCTATACTTATTCACACAATTTCAGGAGTAGAATAAACCACCAACCCACCCCTTTTGCGAGGAACAGACCCCCATCTGCCCTTCAAACCCGGGCCAAGGAGTACAACCATGAACATTGTAGAACTCAAAGAGAAAAGCATCGCCGAGCTAACCGCGATGGCGGATGAACTGAAGGTGGAAGGCGTGAGCGGCTTGCGCAAGCAGGAGCTCATCTTTGCCATCCTCCAGGCCCAGACCGAAAAGAACGGCATGATCTTCGGCGAGGGCGTTCTCGAGATCCTCCCGGATGGCTTCGGATTCCTTCGGGCGCCTGATTACAACTATCTCCCGGGTCCTGACGATATTTACGTATCTCCCTCTCAGATAAGAAGGTTCAGTATTCGCACCGGCGACACGGTCTCCGGACAGATACGGCCCCCGAAAGAAGGCGAGCGTTACTTCGCGCTGCTCAAGGTAGACGCCATCAACTATGAGGACCCCGAGATATCCCGTACCAAGATCCTCTTCGACAACCTCACCCCCTATTATCCGGAAACGAAACTCAAACTCGAGCATTCTCCGACCGACTATACCACTCGCGCCATGGACCTCGTCACCCCCATAGGCATGGGTCAGCGCGGCATGATCGTGGCGCCGCCGCGGACCGGGAAGACAATGCTGCTCCAGGCCATCGCCAAGGCGATACTGAAGAACCACAAGGACATCAAGCTCATTGTGCTGCTCATCGACGAGCGGCCCGAAGAGGTCACCGACTGGCAGCGTCAGGTCAAGGCCGAGATCATCAGCTCCACGTTTGACGAACCGCCCCAGCGGCACGTGCAGGTCGCGGACATGGTGAGCGAACGCGCCAAGCGTCTCGTGGAGCACAAGAAGGACGTGGTGATCCTCCTCGACAGCATCACCCGTCTCGCGCGGGCGCACAATGCCATCATTCCGGCCTCAGGCAAGGTGCTCTCGGGCGGTCTGGACGCCAACGCGCTCCAGCGTCCGAAGCGGTTCTTCGGCGCGGCCCGGAGCATAGAAGGGGGTGGCGGTAGTCTGACCATCCTCGCGACCGCGCTCGTCGACACCGGAAGCCGCATGGATGACGTGATCTTCGAAGAGTTCAAGGGTACGGGCAACATGGAACTCCATCTTGACCGGAAGCTCGTGGACAAGCGCGTGTTCCCTGCCATCGATATCAACGCGTCCGGCACCCGCAAGGAAGAGCTGCTCGTGGACAAAGACGACCTGAACCGCATGTGGGTGCTCCGCAAGGTCTTGAACCCCCTCTCAACCGTGGAGAGCATGGAGTTTCTGCTCGAAAAGCTGAAGCAGGCCAAAACAAACCGGGATTTCCTCGATTCCATGAACAAGTAACGGCGTTGCCACCTGTAAGGCTGACTATACTTCGAGCCTCGCGAAGGGCCTCTCCCGAACAACTATTTTTATAAAGAGATTCTTCGCCACCCCGGAAGGACAACGTGGCCAATTTTTTTCTTGTATTTTTCGCTAGTTTGGTATATTATTCCGGCTCTTAACAAAGAGCTGCGGCCGCCTGTTGCGCCTGCGGCTTTAATTCAGGAGGATACGCATTATGAAACAGGAAATTCATCCCAACTACAAAGCGGCGACGGTCCACTGCGCCTGCGGAGAAGCCTTCCAGACCAGGTCCACCAAAGAGTCCATAAAGCTCGACATCTGTTCGGCCTGCCATCCGTTCTTCACCGGCAAGCAGAAACTCATCGACACCGAAGGACGCGTGGACAAGTTCAGGAAAAAATATCAGAAGGCGTAATTCCGAAGGGGCAAAGATCAAGCAGCAAGGGTCAAGGAAACCGCACCATTGCTATTTGCTGCATGCCCCTAGTGCGAGGTCCTTGTCTTGTCAGATAAATTGAACATAGGCGGCCAGGCCGTGCTTGAGGGCATTATGATGCGCTCGCCGCACGCCTTCACGGTGGCCGTGCGCAAAGGCGGCAAGCCCGACGCTGAGATAGCGGTCTTCAAGCAGACGATCAAGCCGATCGGCGAACGGTTCCCCCTGTTAAAGACAGCGGTCATCCGGGGCTCGGCAGCGCTGTTTGAAGCCATGTGGCTCGGCATCCGCGCGCTCAACTTCTCGGCAAACGAAGCCCTCGCAGAAGGGACGGACGGGAAGAAGGAAGAAATCAGCCCGCTTGCCATGGCAGGGACCATGGTGGTGGCGCTTGCATTCTCCCTCGGGCTCTTCCTGGCGCTCCCCCTCCTCCTCACCAGCCTGCTCGGCTCGCACTACGGCGCCGTCGGCAAGAGCAGCGTCCTGTTCAATCTCACGGACGGCGTTCTCCGCGTGGCACTGTTCCTGGGGTATGTGTCCGGCATCTCATTCATGAAGGACATCCGGAGGGTCTTTGAGTATCATGGGGCCGAGCACAAGGTCATCGCCGTCTTCGAGGCGGGCCTCCCGCTCACCGTCGAGAACGCGCGGCCGAACTCCCGCATCCACCCTCGGTGCGGCACCAGCTTCCTGCTTGCCGTGATCGCGCTGTCCATCCTTCTGTTCTCTCTCATTCCAGGCAGCTGGCCCCTCTGGGCAAAAGCGATCTCTCGGGTTGTTCTGCTCCCGATTATTGCGGGACTGGGCTACGAGTTCATCAAGTACAGCGCAAGGAACGGCGGCAATCCTTTGATCAGGGGCTTGATGCTGCCGGGGCTCTGGCTCCAGCGCCTCACGACGAGGGAGCCATCGGACGATCAACTCGAGGTGGCCATCAGGGCCCTCGACGAAGCCCTCGCAATGGAACCCCGCTGACGCGGGGTTTTTTGTTGGTAAAATTAATTTTCACCGCAGAGGCGCAGAGGACAATACGTTGTGAACCGTGTTTCCGGTCTTCCCTGTATCTCCGTGCTTCTGCGGTTGCATGAAGGCCATTCGTTCTATGCTGAAAAAATTAGACGCTGTTGCTGAAAAATATGATGAACTGACGAGGCTCTTGTCCGACCCCGGGGTTGCTGCCGACCACCAGCAGTATCAAAAATACTCCAAGGAGCGGTCGGACATCGAAGACGTGGTGAATCATTACCGCGCTTACCAGGACCTTCTCAAGCAGATACGTGAGTCCGAGGAAATCACCAAGGACAAGAATTCTGACCCGGAGCTGCGCGAAATGGCCGAGGCCGAACTCAAAGAACTCCTGCCCAGGATCGAGCGGAACGAGCAGGAGCTCCGGCTCATGCTCGTTCCCAAGGACCCCCGGGACGACAGGAATGTCTTTCTCGAGATCCGCGCGGGAGCCGGCGGGGACGAGGCCGGACTCTTTGCCGCGGAGCTTTTCCGCATGTATTCGCGCTACGCGGAAAAGAAGCGCTGGAAGGTCACCCTTCTCGACATGAGCACCACGGGCGTCGGCGGCGCCAAGGAAGTCATTGCCCAGGTGCAGGGCAAGGGCGTTTACAGCAGGCTCAAGTACGAAAGCGGCGTGCACCGCGTCCAGCGCGTTCCGACCACGGAAGCAAGCGGCAGGATCCATACCTCCACGGTGACGGTGGCCGTGCTCCCCGAGGCCGATGATGTTGACGTGCAGGTCGAGCAGAAGGACCTGCGCATCGACACCTACTGCTCATCGGGGCCCGGCGGACAGAGCGTGAATACGACGTATTCCGCGGTCAGGATCACCCACATCCCCACCGGAGAGGTGGTGGCGTGCCAGGACGAGCGCTCGCAGCTTAAAAACCGCGAGAAGGCAATGAAGATCCTCAAGTCCCGGTTGCTGGAAAAAGAACGCGAGCGGCAGGACGCCGAGACCGCGCAGGACCGCAAGTCCCAGGTCGGTTCGGGAGAGCGCAGCGAAAAGATAAGAACATACAACTTCCCGCAGAGCAGAGTGACCGATCACCGCATCGGAGTATCGCTGTACCGGCTCGATTCCGTGCTCGACGGCGATCTCGATGAGTTCATCGAGGGCCTGACCGCTGCCGCGAACACCGAACGGCTAAAAAACCTCTAAGAGCCGACAGGGAACAACGAAGGAATACATTTCTTCTTAACATGAACTGAATATTTTTTACCACAAAGACACCAAGACACGAATAAGGTCTTACAATGCGTAAGTTAATCAAACCCCAAAAGCATTCATATATTACTTCGGGCCTTAGTGACTTCGTGGTGGATTTTATCCCGGCTTGTCCGGGTCAGGTTGCAGTTCCCGGTTTTCGATGTGACCCTTATTGAAGCAATAAATAACGCAGCGCAAAAATTGTCAGAGAACGGCGTGAGCAATGCCAGGCTCGACGCGGAACTGCTTCTTTCCCATGTTTTGAACAAAAACCGTGCCTGGCTTATCACCCATATACACGACGCTCTCGAGGGCAAAAACCTTCAGTTCTTTGAAGGTGCGGTCGACCGCAGAGCACGGCGGGAACCGCTCCAGTATATCATCGGCAAGCAGGAATTCTGGGGACTTGAGTTTCGGGTAACGCCGGACGTGCTTATCCCGAGGCCGGAAACCGAGCTTATCATCGAGTCGGCGCTTGCGATCGCTCGCGACAGGCATGGGCCGCTCACGATCATCGATCTCTGCACCGGATCAGGCTGCATCGCGGTGAGTTTGGCAAAAGAGCTGCCGTCTGCGCAGATCATCGCTACCGATACCTCGGAAAAGGCGCTCGGGGTGGCGAGAACAAATGCGCGAGCGCAGAACGTGGCGGAACGTATTCGCTTTTTCGAAGGTGACCTGTTTGAGCCGCTGGAAACGCTTGCTGTTCACGGGCGGGTGGATATTATTGTTACAAACCCTCCTTATATACGGGCGGGCGACTTGAACACGCTCCAGGCGGAGGTCAGGGACTATGAGCCGGAGACGGCGCTCATTGCGGGGCCGGACGGCACAGAGGTCCATCGGAGGATCATCGGCGCCGCCCCTCATTATCTCAAGCCGCGCGGCATCCTGATAATGGAGATGGGCATGGGACAGTCCGGGGCGCTCGCGGCGATGATACGCGAACAGGAACAGTATGGATCCTTCGAAGTATTGAAGGACCTGGCAGGGATAGAGAGAGTACTGGTAGCGAGAAAAAGATAGCAATCAGAGGACAGATTACAGAGGACAGCGGGCAGACTAAACCTAAGCTTCAGTCAGTTTGTCTGACTGTCTGTTATCTGACCGTCTGTTATCTGACCTCTGTCATCTGTATTCTGTCATCCGGGCTCTGTGTTCTCTTATGAAAAAAATCATTATCAACGGCGGTAAGAGACTTCACGGTGAGGTCACCATCAGCGGGGCCAAGAACGCAGCGCTCCCGATCATGGCGGCGGCATTGCTGTGCGAAGGCGGACACATACTATCCAATGTCCCGCACCTGGCCGACGTCATCACACTCGGGAAGATCCTCCAGAATATGGGGGTAACGTTCGAACAACGGGGTCACGATGTCCTGCTCGACTCAAGCGGGCTTTCGAACCCTGAAGCGCCCTACGATCTTGTCCGGACCATGCGCGCATCGGTGCTGGTGCTCGGTCCGCTCGTTGCACGCATGGGCAGAGCGCGGGTATCGCTGCCCGGCGGCTGCGCCATCGGCGCCCGGCCCATTAACCTGCACCTCATGGGCCTCGAAAAGCTCGGCGCACGGGTCGAGATCGAGCACGGCTATGTCGTGGTTTCCGCGAAAAAGCTTCACGGCGCGAATATCTATTTCGATACCGTGACCGTTACCGGGACGGAGAACCTGATGATGGCGGCCGCGCTGGCAGAAGGGGAAACAATCCTTGAGAACGCCGCTCGGGAGCCGGAGATCGTCGACCTTGCGAACGCACTGATCCAGATGGGCGCAAGGATCGAAGGAGCGGGGTCGAACACCATACAAGTTCAGGGTGTCGAAAAGCTCGGCCCCATGAATTATACCGTGATGCCGGACCGCATCGAGACCGGAACTTTTGTGATCGCCGCTGCCATCACCGGCGGATCGATCATGATCAGAAACTGCTACCCCAGCCATCTGGAAGCGGTGATCGCCAAAGTGATCGAAGCGGGCGCTGAGGTAAAGATCAGCCGGGGCGTAATCCTGGTGACAGGCCGCCCGAATATCGAACCGGTGAACGTCAAGACACTCGAATATCCCGGTTTCCCCACGGATATGCAGGCGCAGATCATGAGCCTCATGACCCTGGCAAGAGGCACCAGTGTGATCAATGAGACCATTTTTGAGAACCGTTTTACCCACGTTGCCGAGCTTCGCAGGATGGGCGCCGACATCGAGACCGACGGTCGGACCGCAATTGTCAAGGGTGTGCCGAAGCTTTCAGCGGCGCCGGTAATGGCCACGGACCTTCGCGCAAGCGCCTCGCTCATCCTTGCGGGCCTCGCGGCCGAGGGGCAGACCGTGATCTCGCGCATCTACCACCTTGACCGCGGGTATGAGAACATCGAGCAGAAGCTCTCGGCGCTGGGAGCCGATATCAAGCGAGTGTAAATAAAGCAATATTCACCACGGAGGCACTGAGGCGCCGAGGACTTGGATCAAATTTCGAGCTTGGATTTTCTCAGTCTCTGTGCCTCTGTGGTATACTTTCGGGAAGGGTTTTTTCATGAAGATACTTGACTCACAGCAAAATGACATTGTTGCCGAACTCAAACGCATCATCAATCGCGGCGAAACCGCGACCGAAGAGGTCGCTGCCGTCGTGAAGGAAGTCGTCGAGCGCGTGCGCAAGCAAGGCGATCCGGCAGTGCTGGAATACACCGAAAAGTTCGACCGGGTGGTCCTCACGCTCAAGGACATCAAGGTCTCGCCTGACGAGATCAAAGACGCGTACACCAAGGTCGAGCCCGGGAAGGTAGAGGCGCTCAAGCTCGCAGCGCGGAATATACGCGCCTTCCACGAAAAACAGAAGCTCAGCTCCTGGGTCAGCCAGGAGGCCGACGGCGTTATCCTCGGCCAGCTCGCCCGGCCGATCCGGAGCGCCGGAATCTACGTGCCCGGCGGCAAGGCGTGCTACCCCTCGTCCGTCCTCATGAACGTCATTCCGGCCAAGGTTGCCGGTGTGGAGCAACTCATCATGTGCTCGCCGGTGCCTGGGGGAAGCCTCAATCCGTACATCCTCGTTGCGGCCGACATCGTGGGCCTGAGCGAGATCTACAAGATCGGCGGCGCACAGGCGATCGCGGCGATGGCCTACGGCACCGCGACAATTCCGAAGGTCGATAAGATCGTGGGACCGGGCAATATCTATGTGGCTACCGCCAAACGGTATGTTTTCGGCCAGGTGGACATCGATATGATCGCCGGGCCGAGCGAAGTCCTCGTCATCGCGGACCAGAGCGCGGACCCCGTGTTCGTGGCATCAGACCTTCTCTCGCAGGCCGAGCATGACGAGCTTGCATCCGCCATTCTCATCACAACCTCGCGGGAACTGGCCGAAAAGGTTCAAGCGGATATCGAGCGCCAGCTCGCGAACCTGTCGAGGAAAGAGATCGCTCGCAAGGCCATCGACCGGTTCGGTGTGACCGTGATCGTGACGAGCCTCCAGGAAGCGGCAGAAGTGTCGAACGCTATTGCGCCCGAGCATCTCGAATTGGCTGTGGAAAAGCCCTTCGAACTCCTGGGGCTCATCAAGAACGCCGGCGCCATCTTCCTCGGACACTACTCACCCGAGTCCGTGGGAGACTATATCGCGGGACCGAACCATGTTCTTCCGACCGGGGGCACGGCCAGGTTCTTCTCGCCCCTGTCCACCGACAGCTTTATGAAAAAGTCCAGTCTCATATTCTATACCAAGGAAGGCCTGGACAAGGTGGGCGAAGCCGTGATGCAGATCGCGGATGTGGAAGGCCTTGAGGCGCACGGAAACACCATCCGGGTGCGGATGGCGAAAAAATAAAACCTTGAAAGGGAAATGGGGAGAGTGATAAATTGGGAAATGGGGAATTAAAGCCATGAGCTGTTTTTTCCTCCTTTCGCCATCTTTTTTCTCCCTTTCTCCTGAATGACTTTCTGTTGAAGTATTATTAAGGAGATAAAAATGCCTGCAAAATTAAAAAAAACAACAACAAAATCAGTATCGGCAGCGAATCCCAAGCTTAAGCTCGGCCTGCCCAAAGGAAGTCTGCAGGAATCGACCTTCAAGCTCTTCAGCAAAGCCGGATATCGCGTCCAGGTCGGTTCGCGCAGCTACTACCCGACCATCGATGACAAAAACATCGACTGCACCCTGGTCCGGGCGCAGGAGATGGCGCGCTATGTCGATATCGGCATCTTCGACGTCGGTCTCACGGGCAAGGACTGGATCCTGGAGCAGAACGCCGACGTGGTCGAGGTTGCGGAACTCCGGTATGCCAAGGGCGGCCTGAATCCGGTGCGCTGGGTCGTGGCCGTTCCCGAAGACTCTCCCATCAAGTCCATCAAGGACCTGAAAGGCAAGCGCATCGCCACCGAGCTCGTGGGCTATACCAAGCGCTACCTCAAATCCAGGGGAGTCACTGCTGATATCGAGTTTTCCTGGGGCGCAACTGAAGTGAAACCTCCCCGCCTCGCCGACGCGATCGTGGAGCTCACCGAGACCGGCAGCTCGCTCCGTGCGAACAATCTCCGCATCGTTGAAGTGATGCTTGAGTCCACGACGCGGCTCATTGCGAACAAAAAGGCCTGGAACGATCCCTGGAAGCGAAAGAAGATCGAGAGCATGGCCATGCTGCTCCAGGGCGCGCTCGCCGCTGAAGAGAAGGTCGGGCTCAAGATGAACGCTCCCCGGGCGAGCCTTGAGGAGATCTGCGGACTTCTTCCGTCCCTGCACGCACCCACGATCTCGCATCAGACCGACCCCGCGTGGGTGAGCCTGGAAGTGATCCTGGACGAAAAGCTGGCCCGCGACCTGATCCCGAGGCTCAAACGCCGAGGCGCGTCGGGAATCGTGGAATACCCGCTGAACAAGGTCATCCCGTAAACGAACAGGGGCGGCCTCTTGGCCGCCTTTTTTGCTTGCGTCCGCCTGGGGCTTCCTGTATATTTTCCCTATAAAAAATTCAAGGAGGTAACAACTATGCTCAGATCACAGAAAGGTTTTACGCTCATTGAACTGATTATTGTTCTTGTTATATTGGGGATCCTCGCAGCAGTAGCTATTCCGAAATACATCGCAATTCAGAGGGACGCACGCATTTCCTCCGTGAACAGCATCGCAGGCGGTCTCAGGGGCGCAGTTGCTCTGGCCAGGGCAAAATATCTGGTCACGGGAAATTCTGCGGCCGTAACGGTGGACATGGACGGCACGCTGGTCGGTTGTAATGCGGTCACCGGAATTCCTCTCGGGACAGCGGCCGGCATCGGCGCCGCGATGCAGGACCTCTCCGGTTATACTGTGGATTATACCGTTCCCGCAGCAGTGACGCTCCAGCCCAGCGGCGGGAGCGCTACCTGCCAGGCGGCTTACAACGGAACGACAGGGATAATAACGACAGCTGCCGGAGGTTGCTGACAGATTCGTCGCTGTGACGGTTCAGATAAGCCTCTTGTCATCCGCCGTCTTGAGCCAAGGGGCGCATCCGGAATCGTGGAATCCCCTCTGAACAACATTTTTTCGTAAATGAAATAGGCGGCCCCAAAAGCCGCCTTTTTCTATTTATACCGTGAATCTGCCATGGTGTTGACCTTGTTACCGATGAGATCGTACTGTCTAACGCCTCGACAACTCCCGCGTGTTCTTCCAAATCTTCTTTGTTTCTTCCCTCTCAAAAAAATATATGCCCGCCGGGCGATTTGACTGGAGTGCTCCGGAGTGCTATTATTCTTCAGGCTCAGGGCGCCGGACCATCGCATCGTGCGCTCATACCACAACAATATTCCCGGAAGCTCACATGACGATTCTCGAAGCGCGCGGCATATCAAAGACCTACGCAGCCGGGGGCCGGACCATTCCGGTCCTCCATCAGGTGTCCCTTGTCGTGGCCGGCGGCGAGTTCCTCGTCATTCAAGGCGAGAGCGGCAGCGGAAAATCCACGCTTCTCTCGATCCTCTCCGGCCTCGATAGTGTCGATGAGGGCAGGGTCCTAATCGAGGACCGGGACATTACCAGCCTCCACGAAGACGAGCTGGCGCCGCTCAGGAACACGTTCTTCGGCTTTGTATTCCAGTCCTTTCACCTCGTCCCTTCCCTCACAACGCTGGAGAACATCATGTTCCCGGCGGAGCTGCGGGGAGACGTTCGCGCGCGGGAAAAAGCGGGGCGGCTCCTGACGCGTGTGGGGCTGTCGGACCGGGCCGCGAGCTTCCCCCATCAGCTTTCCGGCGGGGAGAAACAGCGTTGCGCCATCTGCAGGGCGCTGGTGAACGACCCGCGCATCATTTTCGCAGATGAGCCAACCGGCAACCTCGACTCGATCAGCGGCAAGGCCGTGCTTGATCTGCTTCTCGAACTCCACCGCGAGCGCGGGACCACCCTTGTCATGGTCACGCACAGCCGCGAGATCGCATTGCTGGCCGACCGGGTCGTGTCCCTCCGGGACGGCAGGATCATTGCCGATGCGTTCCATGCTTAACATCCGTCTCGTCCGTCGCCAGATAACCGGGTCCCCCCATCAGTCGATCGTGTTCATCCTCTGCGTAGTCCTCTCCATGGTGACCCTCGTTTCGCTCTCGGGCTTCAGCCGGAGTGTCAACGCTTCCTTCCTGCGCGACGCCCAAAGCCTCCATGCCGCCGACATCATCATTCACTCCCATTTAACTCTCTCTGAACCGCTGCTGAAGGCAGTGGCCGGACTGGAGCGGAAGGGCGCCATCAAAAGCGCCCGTGTGGAGCGGTTCTACTCGGTGGTGCGGTCAACAACAGAAGAGGCCTCGCTTTTGTCTGAACTGAAAGTGGTGGAGCCCGGCTACCCCTTCTACGGGACCGTGGATACGACTTCAGGCCGCGCGTTCCGTGATGTCTTGCTCCCCGGCAACGTTGTTGTCGAACAGACACTCCTCGACCGGATGGACCTCCGGATCGGAGACCGGCTCCACGTGGGCAGCGCCACGCTCGTCATCCGGGACGTGGTGCTGCGCGAGCCGGACCGGCCGGTGAATTTCTTTGCCCTGGGGCCCAGGGTCTTTGTCTCTGCCGCGGACCTCGTTTCCCTTGACCTCGTAGGCAAGGGAAGCTGGGTGGACTACTCTATCCTGGTGAAGGTCCATGACCAGAAGGAATTGGACTCCATCGCTGAAAAGCTGCGGGGCGCGTCGCTCAGGGACCGTGAGCGGGTGGAGACCTTTAAGACCGCTGATTCAGGCATGAAGCGTTTCTTTGACAATTTTCTCTTCTTCCTGAACCTGATCGGTATTTTTACCCTGCTCCTCGCGGGGATCGGGATCCAGAGCTCGCTCTCCGCCTTCCTGAAAGAGCAGGAGCGGACCATCGCCGTCATGAAAGCGGTCGGCGCCGGGAGCCGCTTCATCATTACCAACTATGTTACCGTCGTCACCCTCCTCGGCCTCTTCGGCACCGTCCTCGGCATCGCCGCAAGCTTTCTGATCGCAAAGGTCTTTCCCTCGCTCTTCCAGGGACTGCTTCCGGCCACCATGGCGTTGACCATCCCGCCAAGCGCCGTGGCAGAGGGTCTTGTTCTCGGCGGCCTTGTCGTGAATCTGTTCACCTTCCTTCCCCTCTACCGCCTCAAGGAGATAAAACCCAGTGCTATCTTCAGCAAGGAGGAGCGGGGCGCAGCGGGCGGGCAGACCCGGCTCGTCGGCCTCACGGGAATGCTGTTCTTTCTCACCATGATCGTCTGGCGGATCGGAGAGATGAAAACCGGCATGTATTTCGTTCTGGGCGTTGGTGCGCTTATCCTCCTCTCCTTTTTCTGTACCGAAGCGGTCCTCCGTGTCCTGAGAAAACAGCGGATCAAGAACCTGGTCCTGCGTCAGGCCGTCAAAGGCCTGTTCCGGCCGCGCAATGCCACGCGAGCGGTCATGGTAACCCTGACCGCAGCCCTTGCCGTGATCTTCTCCATCACCCTTGTGGAGAAGAACCTGGACGCAACGTTCGTCCGCTCCTATCCCGCTGATGCGCCCAACCTTTTTTTCATCGATATCCAGCCCGGACAGAAAGATGGCTTTCTTCAAGAACTCGGGACCGCAGCCACGTTCTACCCTGTGGTACGCGGCACCATCCTGTCCGTCAACAACGAGAGCATTGACCGCGAGAAAGAGCATGAAAAGCGGGGGAACAACCTGGCCAGGGAATTCAGTCTCACCTATCGGGACAACCTGCTTGAGGATGAGCGGATCATTGCGGGGAAAGAGCTGTTCCGGAAAGACTGGCCGGAGACGCAGGTGTCTGTCCTCGATACCGTGATCAAAATGCGTGCAATGAAGCTCGGCGACACCATAACCTTCCGTATTCAGGGCATTCCCCTCACCGCCCGGATATCGAGCATCAGGACAAGGACCCGGGCAGGGCTCCAGCCCTTCTTCTACTTTGTTTTCCCCGAGCCAACGCTAAGGGACGCGCCGCAGACGCTCTTCACCGCCCTTCGAGTGGAAAAAGATCGCATTGCATTGCTTCAGAACCGCATCGTTGCGCGTTACCCGAACGTGAGCATCATTGATGTGACGGAAACGATCACCGTATTCGCGCGCATCATGGAACGGCTCTCGACCATCGTCCGTTTCTTCACTTCCTTCAGCGTGGTCGCGGGCATCCTCATCGTCATAAGCTCCGTGATCGCCACCCGTCATACCCGCATCCAGGAAGCTGTTTTTTTCACGATACTCGGCGCACGGGCGCGGTTCGTGCTGGCGGTCTTCGCCGTGGAGGGCCTGTTCCTGGGGCTTGCGAGCGCCCTCACGGCACAGATTCTCTCGCAGGCCGCCGCCTGGTTCATCTGCTGGAAGGTGCTTGACCTGACGTACAAACCCTTCCTGGGACTCGGCGTTATCCTGGTGCTTGCCATGACGCTGATCGTCATTGCCGTTGGACTGGCCGCCTCTGTCCCGGTGCTCAGGAAAAAACCGGCCGCCTTCCTGAGAGAGCAGACAGAGGAGTGAAAGACAAATAAATTCCGCGCAACAGGAAAGATAATGGTCTCTTAATTGTCTGTACACACCACCGACCGTCATCCCCG
>JBGPIG010000034.1:0-13029 GCA_041484745.1 Nitrospirota bacterium
CAAAAAACAGAGTCCAAGAAGATTCGCAGATGTCGGTAAAATATGCTTTGAAACGTTTTTTTTATCATTGTTGATCGAAACCATCATGCATTCCTCTGGTGAAATTGGTAGATCTCATCTATAAAATATCCCGCGTAGCGTTTGACCGCATCATCGTCGTTGAGAACGGCGTCGAGCTGCCGGGTATAGGAAATCAGCCTGCCGAGCCGGTCCAGAACGGATTTGGCCTCTTCCCGACGAATGTTCGCCAGGCGTGCAACGATCAAATCGCCTTTTGTCTTGATATTGAATCCGTATGAGCCGAGTATGAGGGCGATAAGCTGCAGTCTTCGAGAACGCTTAGTCATATCTGTGGCGCCGCCGGTGAAGCGAAAATAGATATGATTGTTCCTGGTGTCTTCACCGCAATAGCAGTCGAGTACAATAAAGTGATACCCGAACCTGAGGCTGAGGTTGACATATTCCTGGGAAATAACCGCCATGTTGGCACCCACATGGCTGGCGCTGTCGGCGTCGATGCTCGGAGCCCGCAGCATGCTCGTCATGAAATCATGTGCCTTGAGCGGCACCGCGTCGGAGCGCCAGATGCCCGGATGGACCATCCCGGTGATGATCGCCTTGAACGGCTGCGAAACGACCTGATCAAGGGACACGTGAGTTCCGTTAGCGGGGTCCCGAAGTCCTCCGCCGATATCGATAAGCATGATCCCAGCGGGGATCGGTAAATCCAGCTTAACGGCTGCTGGTGATTTGACGCCATACCCGGCGCTTTCGATCAACTCCACTACCGACTTCTCATGGATAAATCGCAGTATGTCGTGCAGTGTCTTGCATGCATTTGGCGTAAAATCGTCCCGCAGGGGATCGACCAGGTTCAATGGCGCGATGTACCGCAACAGGTAGCGTTTTGTCCGGAACTCGGAGAGTTCCTCCATCCTCATGGAATCGGTCTCGGCACGAACTACAAGCTGCCTGACCGATCCTTGATACAGGGTTGCTCCTTCGTCGTCCACGTGCACGGTTATTTCCTGTCCGGAATCGAGCATTCGCGTGGCATTGCCCGTATTCACGGCCGTCGGTATCTTGAATTCCCTGCAGAGGGCGGCCATATGGCTCGTCGGCGAACCGGTGTCGGTAATAATCGCGGACACCTCCGTCATGACCCTGATAAATTGAGATGAATCATGACGCGCTACGAGGATGGCCCCTTTCGGGATAGATTCAAGCTCATGAGCGTTTTTGAAGATAAAGACCCGGCCCGCAACCACGCCTTTTTGAACGGCGAGGCCTTTATGCCGCATCAGGACGCGGGAAGCGGGCGTGTTCGCGACGGCGAAGGCGTCGCGCGCGGTCTCTTCCGGGACCCTGAGCGGGCGCGACTGGAGAATGAAGATTTTCCCCTGTCTGTCGATCGCCCATTCGATGTCCTGCGGCCTGCGAAAGTGTTTTTCAATCACCCCCGCAAGTCGGGCAAGCTGCTCGACCTGTTCAGGGGCAAGGCTCGAATGCGTTTTTTCTCCATCCGGCGTCGCTACCGCAATCACGCCGCCGGGTTCTTGACCGATGATCATCGAGTCTTTCGCGCCGATCTTTGTCTCGACAATATGCCCGTTATCGTTTTTGCTCACCGTATAAAAATCAGCATCTGTCTGGCCCTCGACGATGGATACACCGAGCCCCCACGTGGCGTTGATGATCAGGGTGTTACGGTCCCCCTGCGGGCTGGTCGTATAGAGGACCCCGCTTGCCGCAGCATCCACCATCACCATGCATCCAGCGGCCATCTTCATGTCTCTGAGGTTATAGCCGAGGCGCTGCTGATAGGCCGATGATTTTTCGGAAAAGAGGCTCGCTATCACTTTTTTGTACGCTTTTTCTATCGCCGCTGGTTCGAGGGGAACGTTTAATACCGTCTCGAACTGCCCGGCAAAAGAGAACTCCCCGTCTTCCTCCCCCGCGCTGCTCCGTATCGCGACAAAACATGTATTGCCGCACTGTGCTTTGATCCTTTTAACCGCTTTTTCGAGTGCCCGCTTGAGGTCGGGCGGCATCTCACCGTGCAGGACCATTTCGCGCAATTCATGGAGGATCGCGCCGGGAACGGGGGCGTCGTCCTTTGACGATTGTGCTTTTTCGAAAATGCGGTTGTAGTTCATGAAAGCATCGAAGGCGCGGGTCGTTACTGCGAACGCGTCGGGGACGCTGAGTTTCAGAGAATTCCTCACCTCAGCGAGGTGGCAGTTCTTGCCGCCGACGTCCTTCACCATATCGACGGCAACGTCCTCATAAAAAATAACGAGGTCCTTCGACAGGGGTACTGTTTGTTCGATGACGTGCCCGATCCGATCGTCGATCGCGAGGTACGCCTCGCGGAGCCGCGGATACCGGTCCTGCGTAAGGTCGTTGAAGCTGCGGAGTGAGTCATCCATAGCCGCATGCAGGTCGGCATAGGATTTTTTGATATACTGGATATCGAACAAATAGTCTCCGCCCAGGGTGTCGCCCATATCCGTGATGATTTCAAGGGACCGGTTGTTTTTGTCGAGGACCTCCCTGAAACGATCAAACAGCTCCCCGAACGACTCCCGGTCCCGGGACCGTCTGTGGATGGGCCTGAACAGCGAACCGAGTTGTCCCGCTATTTTCTTCATGGTCTTCAAAGCGTTTTATCCAACGCCCGTTTGATGGAGGCTTTTAATTCCTTGATTTTCACGGGTTTCGGGAAAAAGTCGTGCACATCCCGCCGGAGCGCCTCAATGGCTGCATCGAGGTTGGCAAAGGCCGTTATCATGATGACCTGGGTCGATGGATAGAGGTTTTTTACGGTCCTCAGCACCTCCATTCCGTCGATGCCCTTCATCTTGTAGTCGGTCACTACGACATCAAATATCTCCTCCTGCAGCCGTTTGAGCGCCGGCTCGGCATTCAGAAACGTTTCGACGGCATAGCCTTCCTGCTCCAGCGATAATTTTGCCATATCGCCCACGATTTTTTCATCATCAATGACCATGATTCTGTGACTACTCATTGTTATTCTCCTTTGTTCTGTACTTGGGGCAACTCTATGGTGAAGGTCGTCCCGACCCCTACCTTGCTTTCAACCCTGATCTCTCCCCGGTGATTCTTAATGATCCCATAACTTACCGAAAGACCGAGCCCGGTCCCTCCCTCCCCCTTGGTGCTGAAAAAGGGATCAAATATATGCGGCAGAAACTCGGGTGGTATCCCCCGACCGGTATCTGCCACGCCTATTTCCACGGAATCGCGATTCTTTCCTCTCCTCGATGATAAAACGATCCTGCCGCCCGCTGACATTGCCTGGACAGCGTTCGTGATGAGGTTCACCAGGATCTGTTGTATCTGGTGTTCATCGATAAATACATGCGGCAAACCTTCGCCGAGATGCACCGATGTTTCGATATTCGACACGTCGATCATGTTCTGCACAAGGGTAAGCGTCTTCTGTATAACAGCATTGATGTCCGCCTCGTTCGGGTTCGCGTCCTTGGGCTTGGAAAAATCCAGAAGGTTCTTCACAATCTTCCGGATCCGCTCCGTCTCGGCATCGACCTTGTTCATCAGCTCCACTCTGTCGCGCCCGCTCAACGTGTCGTACACCTCGGCGTACGTCTGGGCGATCATGGAGATATTGTTCAGGGGGTTCGTCAACTCATGGGCCACACCCGCCGTCAGGATACCGAGAGATGCCAGCTTCTTTGACTGGATAAGTTCTTCCTCCCGGTGTCCAAGCTCCTCGGACATGGAATTTATGGCAGTGATAACGGCTCCCAACTCATCATTGGACCTGAACCCCTCTATTTTATTGAAGTTCCCTCCGGATATGGACTGTGCCAGCTTCTCGATCTCCCGCAGGGACCGAAGGATCTTTTGAGAAATGAAGTGACCGATAAACAGCGCGGAGAACAGAATGGCCCAAAAGGAAACGATCAAGATGCGTTTCGAACTCAAGATAATATCATTCACTCGCTTTCGTTCAAGATGAGTGATGGAATCGGAGAATTCCTTTAACTTTTTGCCCTCAGTCCTGAGCCGCGATTCCAAATCCGGATCCAGAGGACCGCCTGACCATGCCTGGTGAATCACCTCGGAATAGGTCTTGAGGCGTGATTCGAGCTCTTTCAGATCAGTCTCACCAATGGCCCGGATAATGTCCTCCCGCACCTCCTGGATGGTTTTCATGGTGCTCTCTACCTTTTCCAGAATCTCGGCAAGAGCTTGTTTGTCCCTGTAAAGAAAGTAGTTCTTTTCGGACAGACGCATCTCAAGAAAAGACGCGTTCAGGTCATCGGCAATTTCCACGAACCTGAGCTTGGTAAGGAGAAGACTCATATTCTGAAAGGCGAAAAAACCGATCAGTATAATGAACGCGCCATTGATGATGTTGGAGAATATCAGTTTGTTTTCTATTTTCATGGTCGCAACCATCTCCGCATCAGAGCGGCACGGAACACCTGGGGATCTCCGACTGTTCTTTCCTGACCGGCAAATACCACAGGAGACCGTCGACCGACATGAACAGTCCCGCAATGATCATCAGCATATCGAAGAGCGTCAGCACGCTCATGCCGAAATAGTGTAAAAGCCCCAGCCCAAGACCCGTGAACGCTACGCCCGTACGGATAAAGGCAAGACCGGTCCTGGCCCGTGCATAGATCGTGCGATAGCAGGCGGCCACGGTCCGCTGTCCCGCGAGCACATTACGTTCACGCGCTAGGTGCGTACGCTCCCTGCTGGACGGAGAGGGAAAGAGAATGGTGCAGTGGCCTCCCAGGCAATCGCCGAGCCTGGCCAGCATGGTCCCTTTTGTCGGTAAATCGACGTGGCACTCCTCAAGAAAATGGTAGTTCTCGAGGAACTGCAGCGTTGCGGCTGTTACCTCGATGAGCGTTTGGTGACCAGGCTTCTTCATCCTGTTTCGGCGCACGATCAGATACCCCTTCAGCCCGAAGATGCCAAGGAAGCCGCCCATCACTATCATCGACCAATATATATATAACAGCATACCGCCAGCAGGCTGCGTTCGCATCAGCACGTCGGACATCGCGATGAGTCCCAGCCCCCATCTCAGGATCGCAAGATCCGTGCGGCCTTTGGCAAGGTCATTGCGATAACAGGCAAGCCGCGTTCTCCAGTGGGCCATGGTGTTCCGCCAGAAGGCAAGCCCCGTCCTCTCCGTCCCGATCAAATGTCCCGGCTTTGCATGCAGGAAGTCCTGAACAAACCACTGTATGTCCTCTTCAAGCGCCACCCAAAACTCGTATCGTTCGGCCTTGATGGATTTTTTTACCTCATCGAACACTCTCGGATCATGGGGATCATGCGCGGCAATAATGACCGTTTTGCCATCATGGATAATCGGGAACCACGTGCTGAGAGACAGTTGTTCACCGTTAAGTTCCATCAGGTACTCGCGGGGTATCGGCATACGCTCGTCGTACTCTACGAAGGGGCACTTATAATACTCCGACAGCGCGGCCAGAAGTGTCTGTTTGGGGACGCCGTATTCCCTGAGGAGTATCTTTTCGATCTCAACGCCCCGCGCTACCGCCGCCTGTTCCGCTGCCCGCAGTTCACGTTCCATCAGGATGTCCCACTCCAGAAGAATATTAAACCGTTCGGCCTGCGTCCCCGTGTCTACATCATTTGTTATTCTATAGGTCATCGTGACTGAACACCGCCTTTCGCCAGGATCCTGCGGGTGTACCGTATTCCGGGATCGCAAGATCCATTTCCCCGTAGCAATAAGGGAACTGTTTCCGCGTATTTTCTGCGGGCAGATACCAGTACAGTCCATCAGCAATGAACAGCAGTCCCGCCAAGATCAGCAGGGCATCGAAGAACGTCCATCCCGTGTTCCCTGTTCCGAAATACACCAGGAGCCCCAGACCAACGGCAGAGATGCTCATACCCGTTCTGATGAAGGCCATGCCTGTCCTCGAGCGTGCCATGACCGTACGGAGCCGCGCCATTACATTTCGCCGCTCGGCAAGCAGCGTCCGTTCGAGGGCGAGGCCCGTGGTCGCCCAGATACCCGGCGAAAAGAACCCTTTGATCGGCGGAACAGGGATTTTCACAGCTTTGAGATCGTGCTCTCTGAACATCGGTGGAAACACCGTGTCCCAGATACTCGGCTTGTCTTCCGAGCTTTTAATGGCTTGCGAACTTTTTGCGCCGGCATGACGGCCGGGGAGATACCAGTAAAACCCCTCAGCCATCATAAGCGCTCCCAATAGAACAAGGGCCGCGTCAAAGGCGGCCCAAAGACCGTCATGATATTGCCTGAGGAGGGCGATGCCGAGCCCGATAAAGGCTATTCCCGTGCGCGTGAAGGCAAGGCCTGTGCGCGCCCGTGCCATAAGTGTGCGATAGCATGCAAGGACCGTACGCTCCTCTGCAAAATCCGTTCTATCACCGGCCAGGAACCTTCGCCGCATCACCGGGGAGAGGTCGCTCCAGCCGCTCCTGAGCTTATCGGCCCCGAGGACCTCAGCGCTCCGGGTAAAAACCGATTCGTCTCCTGCGAGGGGAACCTGCAGCACGGATGTCCCCCCGGACGGCGTGGTGGAGGCACAGTCAAGAGGTCCCCTCCCCACTTTACGGGCTGGGAGATACCATCTCATGCCGTCAATCGTCATCACCACACCTGCCGTGAAAAGCAGCGCTTCGGCTATGGTGAGATAGCCGATGCCGAAGATTCTGAAGAGCACGAGAGCGATCGTGAGAAAAGAGACCCCCGTCCGCAGGAAGGCCAACCCCGTTCTTCCCTTTGCCAGAGCGGTCCGATAATAAGAAAGCTGAGAACGACGATCCGCCAGGAAGGTCCTCACCTTTGCGAGCGGTGTCCTGCCGGCAGAGGAAGGAAATCCTGGATTGAGGTCCTGATTGTGTTCGATGATCCTTATAAGATCAGAAGGCAGGGCGATCTGAAAATCGATCTTCTCTACGCGGAGGGTCGTTCGAATATCCGCTAACACGACGGGATCCTCCGGATAACAGGCTATCACTTCGGCTTTGTCGTGCATAATCGACAGCGGAAGCCAGAGCATCCGTTTCAGTCTCTCAAGGTCCATCTGCCGGACGATCTGCTGCGAAACGATCACCGCTTCGTCATACTCTACGAAAGGGACGCCGTGATATTCCGAAAGAGCGAGGAGCAACTCATGTTTAGGCACTCCCTCGGCACGCAAGAGTTCTTCGAACGATGCGTCCGAGCCTGAATGGCCCAGAACAAGCGCTTCGAATCCTTGCGGGGAGAGGACCCCCCGTTTGACCAGACGATAATATTTATTCCGTATCATATGCGCGTGTTACCTCTGGGCGGGAAAGAGCGGAAAGTCGAGGATTGCGAGGGACCGGATTCCCACGGGAAATTAGTCAGGAGGCGTTGAACGCCTCCTGAGAAGATACGTCAACGCCAACATCGCGATTACACACCAACGACATACACCGGGCAGGGGGCCCGGTCGATGACCTTCTCAACCACGTGATCGCCAAACAGCCTGCTCAGGATGCCCTTCTTCTTTTTCGATCCCATGATGATGAGGTCGCATTTTTCCTCTGTCGCCACCTCGACGATCCTGTCCGGAACATTGCCCTGTTCCAGCCTTGTTTTGACCAGGGCGCCCTCGTCCGCTGCGGTCCTGGTGATATCAGCGACGGCTTTCGCACCTCCGTCATCGAACACATCGTTCAAATTCTTGATGCCGGTCAGGTTCAGGTCTCCTTCGTAGGGCTGAACGACCTTCACGACCGTGATCCAGGTCTTCTCGTCCTTGGCGAGTCTGATGCCCTGTTCGAGGACCTCCTGATGACCGTTTAGTGCTATAAGGACTTTTCTATATCCCCTCATTTTTTTCACCTCACCACCAATAGAGGACAGGAAGCATAAGCGATGACCCGCTCCGCAGTGCTGCCCATGATCGCCTTGTTCATGCCGCGCCATCCATGCGTACCCATGATAATCAGATCGTTCTTCAGTTTGCCGGCGATCTCAATGATCTTGTCGGCTGCATGGCCTTCCTGTACGGTCGCCTTGATCTGGACCCCCTGGGCGGAAGCGATCTTTTTCGCCTCTTCGACGATCTTTTCCGCCTCCCGGAAGAGGCTTTTCGTGATGGTCTCAGTCTTGAAGAAATCCATCATTTCCTCATAGCGGGGGATCACATACATGACCGTGATCTCTCCGCCGTCGAGCTTGGAGAGTTCGCAGGCCCGTTGCAGCGCTTTTTTGCTGGATTCCGAGCCATCGAACGGAACGAGGAGCGAGTTGTAGCTCCCGCTGCACTTCGTGCATGGCTTTTTCACGATCAACACGTCGCAGGCCGAGTTAAGGATGACCTGCGCCGTCACGCTGCCCATGAGCAGCCGATTGAGCCCCTTCCTGCCGAAGGTCCCGAGTGCGATGAGGTCGGCGTTCTTCCCCTGGGCCGTCTCCACGATGACGTCGGGCGGCTCTCCCTCACACACGAACGACTCTACGCTGCCGTTCAATCCGAACTCGGATTGAAGATTGATCTTCGCCTGACGACAGATGTGGGCGCCGATTTCAAACCGCTTCTCCATTTGCGACGGCAGGATCGCAAATTCCTCTTTATCGAAAAATACGGCGTGGACGAGCGACACCTTGCCCCCGTGTTTTTTTATCCACTGCGCGGCTTCGGTAAGGGCCGCTTTACTGTATTCCGATTCGTCAAAACCGACTACGATTGAATTATACATACTAGTGAGAACCTCCGCCCTTTCTGAAAACGAGGCTTACTCCGACACCGGCGCCCAGTGCGACGCCGATGGAAAGAAAACCGTAGATCGCCGGGCTGTTCTTCGCCATGGTTGCCAGCGTCTTGACCAGGCCGATCTGCTCCACGTTGACCTTGGATTCAGCCTGTTCAACGACCTTGTTGTTTTTTACGGCATAGACCGTGACGAGGTAATCACCCGGCTGCGCCTGATAGGGCCAATCGGTGAGGATATAGTATTCCCGTTTCCCATCCGCGTTTACCGTAGACTCGATCTTCCCGGAAGACGACAGGTACACTTTTGACGCTTCCTTGAACTTCACGAACTGGTCGAACCATTTGGCTTTTTCATCCTCGTTCGCCACCGGTGTTATTTCCACGTGTTTACCGAGCGCGGAGTAACCGATCACGTATTTTTCCATCTCTTCGCGGCTCAGGATGTCCTCAGGATTTTTTGTGCTGAAGACCTCATAGAAATTTGGAGTTTTCTCAAAGGACAGCGTGCCGACGTTCATCCAGAGCATGCCCCCAACCTTGCCCTTCTGCTTCAGCATCTGGTGACCTTCGGGAGAGGTTATCTTGACGACCAGATCCACATCCGGATCCGCCTGTCCCCGCACGCTCACGGTGCTGCCATGATAGAAAAAATCTATGGTTATATGATCATGGTTTGCCTTTGCAGTCAGCATGGCCGAAGCATCAGTAAAAAGTGAAAAATATATAGTGAATAGTGAGATCATGAAGAAGGTAACCACGTTGAACTTCAACTGTTTCATTATTAATGTCCTCCCACTTGAGAAAGAAGTAACGATGGCGTTAACGTAATCTCAAAAACGATCTTGACCGTCACCGCAAGCACGATCCCCGCAAGAAGGATCTTAAGCTGCTCGGCCTTGAGCTTCCTGCCGAATACCGTGCCTATCTGCGCCCCCACAGTCGATCCCAGGAGCAGGAGCACCGCAAGGATGAAGTCCACGCTATGGTTGGTATATGCCTGGAGGAACGTGACCTCGATGCAGGTGAACAGGATCTGGAACAGGCTCGTCCCGACCACGACGTGCATCGGCATCCTGAGCATGTACACCATGATCGGGACCATCAGGAACCCGCCGCCTACTCCCATGATGGCCGCAAGAATGCCCACAAACCCGCCGAGCACGATCGGAACAAATACGGAATGGGTGATGCCGGATTTTTCAAAATGGGTCTGCAGCGGAAGAGACTTCAGGAACCTGCCGACTGCGGACTCTTTCTCTTCCTTCACTTCCTCATCAACGGCATTCTTTTTTTTCATCATACTCTGAAGACTTTCAATGAACATGTATGCGCCGACGATCCCGAGCATGAGAATATAGGTTATCTTGATGACGAAATCGGCGTTGCCCATGGCATGGAGCAGCTTGATGGCCTGAACGCCGACGATACCGCCGATAAATCCACCCACGAGGAGATACAGCCCCATCTTGAAATCCACATTTCCGACCTTCCAGTGCGCGTAGGTGCCTGATGTGGACGCCGCTACGATCTGGTTAGAATCCGTTGCTGCGGCAACCGTCGAGGGGATGCCGAACATAATGAGAAGCGGTGTCAGCAGAAAACCGCCGCCAACGCCGAAGAGACCGGACAGCAGCCCCACGGCAAGCCCGAGCCCCACAGGGATCAGGATATTGATGCTGGACAATGCTATAGGTAAGTACAAATACATCTTAGAAGCTCCTTTTCATGAAATTTATGGTTTTTACGCAACGGCACATGCCTGCCTGGTCATGGTCACGATCGGACGCGATGCAGTTCGCACCAACCGGTTCAGGTCCTTTGACGTGATATTCCCCGCCTCAGTAATTGCAGGGCTCAATACGACCTTATCGATACCCCCCTGTTCCTTGAGAAATTTTCGTATGCCTGATATCGCGTCCAGGTCCGTGGAATTAACGTTCACCTGAATGCCCTCCTTGCGGCATTTGTTCACAACGACGTCGAGCTCTTTTTCGTGGAGATTCTGCTTGTCCTGAGTTCCGCCCGCCATGATCTGCCGGGCCGTCTCATGCTCGTCTGCCTCGGCAAAGCTCACGGCGCTCATCAGGTTTTCGAGTTTACCCATAAGGTTAAGGTTGCTTTTCTTCTGGACGAGCAAAAGCGTGATGTCTTCATACATAGCTTTTGCAAGCTCGATTGCGTAGGAAACCCCCTCTTCAAGATTTTCGTCACGATACGTGACGAATAACAGCTGTCTCTTTCCCATATGCTTACCTCCTTAATAAAATGATTGCAGTCTTGCCCTGTACTATTGCAGTATGAATGCCAACGCATAACATGCTGTTATTATTTATTATTATTGATGTAGGGAATAAACAGGCTGTTTCAAGTTTGAACAGGGGTGAGCGCTTTATAAGAAAGGAGTATAACTAATCAGGTGAAAATGATCAAAAAAGACCGAATTTACGGGCACAACATGAGGCAGAGGTTGATTCCAAGGGACGGATAAGAAATACGTCTGCTGTAGCGATAGTGTTTAAATCTGGAACATGAGTTTTTGAAAATTCGCGAAGTGACTGATAATTGCCGGAGCACTGAATTGTATTTGCATAGCAACTAGTTCTTCTTTCGGTTCCCGCGAACTGCATTGCCCGGCCTTACACGCCCTTTTCATTTAACCAGGTAAGGGCGTAATCCGCTATTTCTTCCCAGTTCTTTTGCCCGACGATGAAATGAGTTCGTCCGGCAAATTCTTTAAAATCGGTTACCGAAGGTGATGGCTTGTATTTGGCATAGTTGGATTTGTTGAGCGACGCGGGGATGATGTTGTCGGCCGAACCCGCGATCAGCAACAACGGCGGATGCGGTCTCTTAAAATCAACTCTTGCAGTCAGTGACTCTCGAGGAACACGACGAGATTCAGGCACGACGTATTTTTCGTAAGCAGCTCTTTGTTCCGCCAATGGCAACCCATTGACGAACGCATACTGAAAGCGCTCGAATGTTATTACTATAGGACTGCTTTGGGAAGCGAAGGGAGTAATATGTGGCCAATTGGACCTGAGAAATGACCATTTGGTGGTGAATACACCCATAGGCGGCGCAGAATCAATGGCAACCCCGGCGACAGCCAAATCTCTTTGAACCAATAATTGCACGACTAGTCCCCCCATTGAGTGCCCGATGAGGACAGGTATTTCATCCAGCCTCTTGATGATATCTGCGAAGTGTTCAAGAACCCTGCTCAACGTGAGTCGGCCTAGTTGAGGGTCAGGATGGTTTTTGCGAAGGACATCAATCGGTTTGTCTCTGCCGGGCCAATCTGGGGCAAGACACCTGTAGCCTTTGGCTTGACAGTAACTAACCCACTGATCCCAACACAACGAGTTCATATACAATCCATGGATGAATACGATCGTCTTGGCCTTCATGTCTCTTTTCCTGATGACTAAGCATATACCTCGCTGCGAGACTGCTCATGGAAAGCGTTTGCAATACGGGTACCATGCATGCTGCCTACTGCGACTCATCCTCTTTTAGTATTCTCCACAAACTTGTCCTCGAGATGCCGAGGACCTCCGCGGTCTTGGATTTATTGTCTCCGAACATCTCAAGTACCTTCTCGGCGTACTCCTTATTGAGCTCCTCGATCGTCTTGACCTTGTCCGGTTCGATGGTCTCGATCTGGAACATCTTGATGGTCTGGGGCAAGCTCTCGCGCGTAATGAGGCCGGTTTTCTCAAGGATGATCGCCCGCTCGACAATGTTCTCAAGCTCGCGCACATTTCCCGGATAGCTGTAGTGCATGAGCACTTCCATGGCCTCTTTGGTGAACCCGGTGATTTTCTTGCGGGAACTCGGAATATGCTTTTCCAGAAAATAGGCGCAGAGAGGCTGGACATCCTCCCTCCGGTCGCGAAGGGGCGGGATGGAAATCTCCATGATGTTCAGACGGTAGTAAAGGTCTTCCCTGAACCTGCCCTCGGCAATAATAGACCTCACGTTCTGGTTGGTGGCGGCGATGAACCGCACGTCGACCTTGACTGGCTTGGTCCCGCCCACCCGGTAGAACTCCCCCTCTTCGATGACCTTGAGCAGTTTGGCCTGGAGGTTCGGCGCCATTTCCGCGATCTCGTCGAGGAACAGCGTGCCCGTGTCCGCGATCTCAACGAGTCCCTGCTTGGTCTTAATGGCCCCGGTAAAGGCGCCTTTCTCATGCCCGAAGAGCTCGCTCGCCAGCAGTTCCTCGGTCAGCGTAGCGCAGTTGATCGAGAGGAACGGCATGCCCTTCCGCCGG
>JBGPIG010000035.1:0-12982 GCA_041484745.1 Nitrospirota bacterium
AGACCGAATTCGGAGTGAAGGTGACAACGTTACTCGCGGGATCATAAGTTACTGTTCCGGCAATCACCCCAGTCGGAGAGCTTAAAAGAAAAGATGTATTATTGACCGTCGACGCATTCATGGCCTCACTGAACGTAACGGTGACCGCCGCGTTCACAAGGACGGCCGTTGCGCCGACAGCAGGTGATATGGAGACGATTGTCGGTCTCGTTGTATCAGGAATAGCAGGACGCTCAGCGACATGCCTGCTTTCGCATGCTCCGGTCGCAAGACTAAACAAGAGAAATAAGAAGAACACCGTAAACCGCTTTTCCATAGTCCGTCCTTTTCTAAGACACATCATACCGAGCACCGCGATTAGTCGTCTCATACCCTGTGCATGCATTGGGAACCGAGAGTAACGGAGAACTTTTAGCGTTTCCCGGAGAATCTATTCATGCAGGCTTATCCTTTATCCAGCGTCTCTCTCACCATTCTCAATAACTCCGCCGGTGAGATCGGCTTTGATACAAAGTTAAACGCTTCTATAGCAGCCCCCTCCCTCCCAGACAGAATATCAGCAGTATAACCGCTCGTGAAGATGACTTTCACATCCGGCCGGACCTTTCGGATCTCTTCATACGCTTTGTCCCCATTCTTTTTGGGCATAACAATATCAAGAATGAGCAGCTGTATCTTGTCGCGGTTCTCCATAAAGCGACTGATTGCATCCTCCCCGTCTACCGCCTCGATTACCGCGTATCCGTACTGCTTGAGCATCTCTATTATGAACGATCTCACTGTAGCATCATCCTCTGCTATGAGGACCGTTTCTGTTCCACCTGTTACAGGGCTGAGAGCGGCGGCTTCATTCTTCACAAGCTCACCTTTGCTCATCGGCAAATATAGATTGAATGTCGTTCCCTTGCCCGGTTCGCTGGAACATGTAATGTAACCTTTATGCTGTTTCACAGTACCGTACATGATCGCAAGTCCGAGTCCCGCACCCTTTCCCGACGCTTTTGTAGTAAATAATGGTTCAAATATATTCTCCTTCGTTCTTTCATCCATCCCTATGCCCGTATCCGAAAACGTGAGATGGGCATACATTCCAAGCTGTCCATACCCATGCTCCTTTATAAATTGACGGTCCAGAACAGCAGTTTCTGTCGATAGGGTTAACCTCCCTCCATCGGACATGGCGTCCTTCGCATTGGTAGCGAGGTTCGTGAGCACCTGTTCAATCTGCTTGATGTCTGCCTGTACGATCAGATCTCTGTCCGAAAGGAGGACCTTGATATCTACGTCCTTGCCCATGATACGCTTAAGGATCTTTTCATTGTTTCTCACGATCTCGTTCAAATTCACCAACTTGGAATTAAGCAACTGCTTCCGGCTGAAAGCAAGAAGGGCTCTCGTAAGGGTGGCTGCCCGCTCCGCTGAATCAACTATCTGCTGCAGATTATATCTCATGGGGTCATCTTCACGCATCTTCATCTTTACGAGACTTCCATAGCCCATAATGGCCGTAAGAATATTATTGAAATCATGAGCAATGCCCCCTGCAAGTCTGTGGACGGTCTCCATTTTTTGAGACTTACGGAGCTGAGCTTCATGCTTCTTCTTTTCCGTGATGTTGTTGAAAACCTCAATCGCTGACGTTACGAATCCCGTTTCGTCTGTAATCGCGAACGATTTAATTTCTGATATAACTAAATTTCTTTCATTGTCATAATGAGTTTGGACAGCAATACCGGGTTCACCCGTATCAAAGGTGCGCCGTATTGCGCAGTCATCACCTTCCGCACAGCATGGCACGGAAATGTTATGAGTGATCTGGTAGCAGTACTTCCCGAGAACGGCTTCAAGGGGCTTGTTAACCTGGGCAAGATATGCCTTGTTTGCCAAAAGTATTTTGAAATCCCGGTCGATGACGATAAAACCCTCATCAATGGATTCCAGGATGTTTTTGATAAAAGCTTCGCTCTTCCGGATAGACTCCTCCGCATTTTTTCGCTCGGTGATATCTCGCCATATTGTATGAATAACCGGGCGGCCGGATAAATCCATCAGTTGCGAGATGACCTTGACATCCCTTATACTTTTCTCTTTTGTTCTATGTTTAACTTCATATTCAGCGCGCCCATTTTTTATAATATTCTGAATAGCAGCCTGAAGCTCTTCAGGGCTCTGAAATGGATCAATATCAGAAATACGAAGCCCTTCAAATTCCTCTCGTGAGTAGCCGAGCTGGCTATGGGCTGCTTCATTAAATTCAATAAAATTTCCATTCACGTCCATGATCAAAATACCATCAGGGGATTGGTTGAATAAGGCATAATAGAGCAATCCTGCTTCGCGGAGTGAATTCTCAGCTTCCAGCTTATCGTTTTTCACTTGATTATTTGTTTCATCCATTTTTTTCACTATTGGCTCCTTGCATTCATCGGATTCACCAGTTCTCCGTGCCCAGTAAATATACCATAAAAAAAAGATTACATCATGCAATATTTTTTACTGGCGGCAGGACGCGAGAAGATGGGGTGGTGGATGGCTCCACTTCCCATAATAATTTTTTCTAGGGTGAAGTCTCATTCCCTCTACGGTAAGTACACCGAGCGTGGCTCCCCCCAATAAAAAAGGCAGAATCACCTAATGATTCTGCCTTTCATTCGAGTTTTGAACATAATATTACTTCTTAGCAAATCTCCTAAATCCGGCCAAAGCGAGTAAACCCGAACCAAACAGGAGCATGGTACCTGGCTCAGGAACTTGATTGTAGAGCTGGTTCTGTACACCATGCCCACTTGCATCGACAATGTTGAGAACCTGGGTTCCCCATGAATGTTGTAAACCTAACGCTTGATTATTATAGTTTTTCAAATCATTGGCCCAAGCAGTATTTGACATTATGCTAAATGGACTTGAACCATCGTATGTCCCTTGCAGATTCCAAAATGTATATTGAAGATCAGCCTGATTTTTCATCATGTTCGGGCCGGCATATAACTGCGCATCATATTTTCCGCTCTCAAATAAATAAAACAGGTAGTCAACCCCACCATTAATAGGCTTATTTGACCCTTTGGGAGAAGAAGGCTCGAATTTTCCGACGGTGCCTGATATATCCTTTACAAGATACGATGTATTTGCATAGATGTACACATTATCCTGAATGCAAAACGTGTCATATGTACCTACTGTAGGGCCGTTGCTTGTGTGTGATACCGCATAAGTCATTATTCCGGCACTATCGATACTGTTCCAAGATTTAAGCGTAACCCAATCATTAGCACCTATTGCAGTCGCCATAGCTGCCGGCGTAATGCACAGCGCTGATACTAACAGGGCCAAAATCAATAACGTGTAATTATAATGCTTCTTCATAATGTGTCTCCTTTTAAAGAAAGAATGTACCATATGTCATCTTAGTAATAGCAACATTAATGCCACATCATAACATATTGTTAATCAAGTTGTTTTAATTATAGATTATCGCGTTGTTATTTTTTTCGACTTTCACCATTTGCTATTCTTACTATTAATATCAACCTGTTATAAAATATTATATATTAATAGGCGATAAAATAGTCACTCTATTTCATTACGTGTAATATATTCCGACAAATATTTTATCGTTAAGCGTATCATCAGACTAACTATGTAATTATTTAAGAATTTTTCTCTTTCATGCTATCACGACACAAATCCCCTTATGGTGCATGACAATAGGTCGTTCTAGGATGGGTATTATGAGACTATTTTCACTTCCCCTTTCCCTGCTTCTTCGCCTTCTTCTGATTTGACCGATACCTGCCTATCGCTTTCTCATGGGCGCCGAAATCTCTTGAGAAAAAGTGACTGCCGTCTCCCTGTGCCACGAAGAAAAGATAATCCACATTCTCGGGATAAAGCGTCGCCAGGATCGCGCCTTCGCCAGGGTTCGCGATCGGACCCGGCGGAAGGCCTTTGTGAAGATAGGTGTTGTAGGGGGAAATTCTCTTGAGATCCTGCGACGTGACCCGGGTGATCCAAGCCTTGGTGCCGTACACAGCGGTCGGGTCGGCCTGAAGCTTCATACCCTGCTTCAGCCGATTATGATACACAGCTGAGATCAGCTTGCGCTCTGAAGAAACCTTTGCCTCTTTTTCCACGATAGAGGCAAGCGTGATGATCTGGTGCTCGGTGAAACCGAGTTCCTTCGCGCGATTCCGGTAGCTGTCGGTAAAAATTGCCTTATATCGCTGCACCATCTTCTTCGGGATCTCGTCCAGCTTAATGCCCTTAGGCAGATAGTACGTGTCCGGGAACAGATATCCTTCGAGCGTATCAGCCTCAATACCGAGCGAGTGGACATATTTTTTGTTCTTCACCAGATCGACGAACTCATGAGGTTCGGAGATCAGCGGTGTACCCGAGATCGTCCACCCGATCTGATAGAGATTGTATCCTTCGGGGACCACGACCTCATACTCGATGATCTTGCCCTTGCGCAGGGCATCGAGGACCTCCCACATGCTCATATTCGTGCTCAAGCCGTAATAGCCGGTGCGCACCTTGCGGCTGATACCCTGGACCCTGCCGATGATCTCGAAGTAGCCCCGGTAGCGAATGAGGCCTTCCTTCTGGAGTGTCCCGGCGATCGTTTTGAAGCTCATGCCTTCCGTGACCTGGACTTCCTTCCAGCCCTTTTCTTTCGTCGGCGGGACGAACAGTGCAATATAAAAATGGATAAGAATGGTGAGACCGACAGTAGCGATGAGGAACGACGGCCAGAGATGTTCTAATGCCCTTTTTTTGACAATCTTCCATCGGGCAAGCAACGACCGTTTCAGTTTATCCTTCCGCATGCAAAAGCCTTTCTTATAACTGTCCTGACCGGAGGATGCCGATCAAGATCCAAAGCCCCAGCAGTGCCGCGATCAGGTACCCGATCAGCCCGAACATCGGCAGGCCAAAAAGCATCGGCCCCGCCCCGGAATGGATGATAATGGACGACGCCACGATGATGGCCGCGGTTATGATACTGAAGGAAAGCCGGTTGCTTGATTTGTCGAGATTCCTGATCAGATCAGTGAGCCCCTCATGATGAATACTCACCCGCATGTCGCCATGCATGAATTTCCGATAGGTCGCTTTTATTTGTCGCGGCAGTTGTATAAAGGCATCCGCGAATTCCGACATGTTCTTCCGCAGGCTATGAACGGCGCGGAGCGGGTTTCGTCTGCGGCGGACAAGTTCGGCTACGTAGGGCTGTGCCGCTTCAACATAATTGAAACCCGGATCAAGCTGCTTCAGGATCCCTTCGAGGGTAAGGAGCGCCTTGTCCATAAGGTAGAGGTTAGACGGCAGTCGCAGTTTGTGCCGGATAAGGATCTGGGTGACACGGTCTATGTAGGCCCCGAATTCAATCTGTTTCACCTGCATACCGTAATAGGGTTCGAGGAGCTCGGCAAGGTCCTCCTTCATATCGTGCTCGAATTTTTCGATATCCACGGACTCCACGGACAGGAAACCCAGATTCACATACTGCCGGACAAGCGCGTCGTAGTCATGTTCCGCCAGTGCGACGAAGATACGTGCGAAGTGCTCCTTGTTCTCCTCCGTGATCCTGCCCATGATCCCGAAGTCAACAAGGCCGAGACGACCGTCGGGGAGAATGAAGATGTTCCCCGGATGCGGGTCTGCGTGGAAGAATCCGTCCCGCAGGACCATTTTGAAGAATGCCGATGCGCCCTTGATCGCTATCTCCCGGCGGTCGAAACCCGCCTGGTCAAGCCGCTGAAACTCATCGATACGGATGCCTTCGATCCTTTCGAGCACCAGTACCCGCCTGGTCGAAATATCGGGAAAGATCCGGGGGATGTACAAGATATCGCTCTTTTCAAAATTATTCCTGAGCTGCGTCGCGTTCGCGGCTTCGATGAAAAAATCAAGCTCCTTTTTTATGGTGCGCGCGAACTCATCCACGATCCCCGGAACATTATAAGGCGCCAGCTCCGGCACTCGCGACTCGATAAGGTCCGCGATCCCCCGCATGATACTGATGTCCCGCTCGATGTTCCGGTCGATATCCGGCCGCTGGATCTTGACCATGACCTCCGTGCCGTCGAAGAGCTTTGCCCGATGGACCTGGGCGATCGATGCCGCAGCCACCGGGACCTCGTCAAAGCTGGCAAAGATGCGGTCAACGCTATCATGCAGGTCCTGTTCGATGATTTCCTTGGCTTTGATCGAGGGGAAGGGGGCAACAGAGTCCGTTAATTTGGAAAATTCCCGGGAGTATTCAAGAGGCAGCATATCGGGACGGCATGACAGCAGCTGCCCGAATTTTATGAACGTGGGCCCCAGTTCCTCGAACATAAGCCGGAGACGCTCTGGTGCGCTCAACCGATGTTCGAGGGACGGGGGTTTCTTGAACGTGACAATGCGCCTGCCAAGAGAGAAGAACCGCTGCAGGCCCATCTGTTCTACGAGATGGCCGAACCCGTGACGGGACGAGACCGCAATGATCCGTGCGATCCGCGGAAGATCGCGAAAATTTCTTTTCCTGAAACCCAAAGGAGGCATCAACGCTCAAGGGCCGCGTGCTTACGCCCCGCCTTTCCCGTCGCCGCCCTCGAGCTTGGCAAGCCTTGCCGAGATGCCCTGGATCTTTTTCTCCATCCTCTCAAGATCGTCTCGGGTCGGGATATTGAGCTTCTCAAAGGCGCCGGCGATAGCGTCCTTGACCTTATGGTCCATGTCCTTGGTGCTCTCCTCGGCCTTGGATGCCCACTCCTTCACGAGTGTAGCCCCCTCGCTCTTGGAGAGCTCCCCCGCCTTGACCAGCTCATCGACGAATTCCTTTGCCTTCTCCTGTGCGCCAAGCCCTGCAAGCATTGCCCTCTTGATGATGTCTGCAACAGTCATGGTACCCTCCTTCGCAAGATATCCCTGCCGATTATGCCCCTTACCGTTTCTGGCTGATAATAGTATACAGCGCTTCGAGCGCCGCGTCCAGCTTGCCTGAATCTTTTCCGCCGGATTGGGCCAGGTCGGGCCTGCCTCCGCCCGTGCCGCCGAGGATGGCAGCCATGTCCTTGATGACCTGGCCTGCAGGGAACCTCGTCGTGAGGTCTTTCGAAACCATCACGATCAGGCTCACCTTCTCGTCCTTGACCGAGCCGAGGGCGAGGATGCCCGAGCCGAGCTTGTCCCTGAGCTTGTCGCCGAAATCACGCAACTCCTTGGGGTCATTGCCGTCCACGCGCTTTACCAGCACCTTGACACCGTTGATCTCTTGTGCTTCTGAAATCACGTCACCGGCCTGAGACGACTGGAGCTTGTGCTTCATGCGGTCCAGCTCTTTCTCGGTCTCCTTGAACTGGGACACCAGTTTTTCCACACGGCCGACGATATCGGAGTCGGACACCTTGAGCATCTGTGCGATCTCCTGGAGGTTTTGCTCTTCCTTTTTTACCGCCTGGTACGCCCGCTTGCCGGCAAGCGCCTCGATCCTTCGTACGCCGGCGGCTATGCCTGACTCGGCAATGATTTTGAACAAACCGATGTCTCCGCTCGCCTTTGTATGGGTGCCGCCGCAGAGCTCTTTGCTCACATCCTTGACCGTGACCACGCGAACCTTGTCCCCGTACTTCTCATCAAAGAGCGCCATGGCGCCCGCGGCAATGGCTTGGTCAATGTCCATGACCGCAGTTTCCACGGGATGGTTCTCGATGATACGCGCATTCACGATCTCTTCGATCCGGTCCCTCTCCCGCTCCGTGAGGGCCGTGTAATGCGTGAAATCGAACCGGAGCCGTTCAGGCGCCACAAGCGAACCGGCCTGTTTCACATGCTCTCCAAGCACCGAGCGAAGTGTTGCATGGAGGATATGGGTCACCGTATGATGCCGCGCTATATCAGCGCGATCCTCTGCCTCGACTTTTGCCAGTATCGCGTCGCCGATCTTGAACGTCCCTTTTTTTACCTTCCCGGCATGTACAACGAGGCCTTCAACCGGTTTAACAGTGTCCTTGACCTCGAACTTTGATGCCTCGCCCAGAAGCTCTCCCTTGTCCCCCGTTTGTCCGCCGGACTCGGCGTAAAATGGTGTCTGGTCAAGAATTATCTCTACTTCATCGCCGTCATGGGCTTCGGAGATCTTCCGGTCGCCCTGAATGATGGCCATGATCGAAGCAGTGCTCTCCAGAGTGTCGTAGCCGGTAAACTGCGCCTTTTTGACTCCGGCGATAACTTCCTTATAGATCGGCTTGACCTTTTGCTCTCCCGATCCCGACCACGCTGCCCGCGCCTTCTCGCGCTGCTCTTGCATTGCACGGCGGTAGCCGTCTTCGTCCAGCTCAAAATGCATGTCCCTCGCCATGTCCGCCACAAGATCAAGCGGGAAGCCAAAGGTGTCATAGAGCCTGAACAGCACATCGCCGGGGATCATGACGTTGCCCTTGGCCTTGAGCCTGTTCACGGTCTCGTTCAGGAGGGTAAGGCCCGCGTCCAGTGTCGTAGTGAACCGTTCTTCTTCGAGGAGCACCACCTTTGCCACATGCTCGCGGCTGTCCACAAGCTCCGGATAGGCCTCACGCATCTCATCCACCACGGCGCCCGTGAGCTGGTACAGGATCGGTTTGCTGATGCCGATAAGCTTTGCATAGCGGCTCGCCCGCCGGAGGATACGTCTGAGCACATATCCCCTGCCCTCATTCGACGGAAGGACCCCGTCGGAGATCAGGAAGGTCATGGCCCGGAGATGGTCGGCAATCACCTGGTATGAGATGTCCGCCTGCGCGTCCTTATGGTACGGCACGCCCGCCGTTGTTGCGATCTGTTTGATGATGGACTGGAACAGGTCGGTCTCGAAGTTGCTCTTCACCCTCTGGCATACCGATGAAAGGCGCTCGAGTCCCATACCGGTATCGATGCTGGGCTTAGGAAGCGGCGTAAGCTTGCCGGTCTCATCGCGGTTGTATTGCATGAAGACCAGGTTCCATATCTCGAGGTAGCGGTCGCAGTCGCACCCCACGGCGCAGCCGGGTTTGCCGCAGGACAACTCAGGCCCCTGGTCGATGATGATCTCGGAGCACGGGCCGCAGGGACCGGTATCGCCCATACTCCAGAAATTGTCCTTCTCTCCCAGCCTCACGATACGCTCGGGAGGAATGCCAACTACGGTCCGCCAGAGTTCGAAGGCCTCATCGTCATCCTTATAGACGGTTGCCCAGAGTTTGTCCGCCGGGAGCTTGACCACCTTGGTAAGGAATTCCCAGGCGAACTCAATGGCCTCCTTCTTGAAGTAGTCGCCAAAGGAAAAATTGCCGAGCATCTCGAAGAAGGTGTGATGCCGCGCGGTATGTCCCACGTTTTCGAGGTCATTGTGCTTGCCGCCGGCGCGCACGCACTTCTGACTCGTGACCGCGCGTTTGTAGTCCCGTACGTCCTCGCCAAGGAACACACCCTTGAACTGCACCATGCCCGCGTTCGTGAACAAGAGCGTGGGGTCGTTCTTCGGCACGAGGGACGAGCTCGGAACGATCTTGTGCCCCCGCTGGGCGAAATAGTCGAGAAACAGTTTCCGTAATTCGTTCGCTTTCAAGTCTTACTCCTTACCGGGGGAATAGGGTATTCGGGTAGTCAGGCCGAAGACAGAAGGTAAAAGACAACAAAGGTCAGCCATCCCGTTTTACCACCTTCAACCTTCAGCCTTACAACCTTCAACCTAATAATCAACATCCTTCAGCACAGCGCGAATAGTTTCGTGCGGGAACCCTTTCCGTTCCAGAAACCCCGCAAGCCGTCTTCGGCGGGTTTCGCGGTCAACGGATTTCATAGTATTGAGTTTTTTCTCTGCTGACTTCTTCGCGGTCTCGATCTCGGTATCGTCGACAAAGACCTCCACAAGCGTCTCCCGGATAATTTCCCGGTCGACCCCCTTGTTCTTGAGTTCCTGTTCGATCCTGCGCCTGCCGAATCCCCGGAGCCTCACCCTGCCGGAGGCCCACTGGCCCGCGAACTGCCGGTCATTCACATAGCCCAACCGTGCCAAATCGGCAAGGACAGCTTCGGTTATCGCTTCGTCGAATTCCTTGTCCAGGAGTTTCTGTTTCACCTCCGCTCGGCTCCGGGGACGGTAGGAAAGAAAACGATAGGCGGTATTCTTTGCCCGTACCAGTAGTTTTTTGCCTTCCTCTCCCATTCACCGATCACCGCATCCCCGAGCCGGTTTTTAGCTGTCCCCGAACCGGTCGATCTTGAACTCCGTGCCGCCGGATGGTTTGGACTCTCCCGGTTTCTGCGTAGCGATGGTGCCGCCGCCCTTTGAACCCTTCCTCCGATCATCTTCTTCCATCGCAAGATCGCTTGTGGATTGGATCCCTTTGACCTTGAGGGCAAAGTCATCGGGGTTGCTCGCCGTGGTCAGCGCTTCGTCGTAAGTGATTATCCCCTTCTTGTAGAGCATGAGGAGCGACTGGTCAAAGGTCTGCATGCCGTAATGAGAGATGCCCGCGGCAATGATCGACGGGATCTGGCGGGTCTTGGCGTCGTCGATGATGGCTTCGCGCACGGAAAGCGTTCCGAGCATCACCTCCACCGCCGGCACCCGGCCCGCGCCGTCGGCCTTCGCGATAAGACGCTGCGAGACTATACCTTTGAGCACCGAGGCAAGTTGCATCCTCACCTGCTTCTGCTGATAGGGGGGAAACACGGTGATGATTCGGTTGATCGTCTCCGAGGCATCCAGCGTATGGAGGGTGGAGAGCACCAGATGGCCGGTCTCGGCCGCGGTCAGGGCCGTGGAGATGGTCTCAAAGTCGCGCATTTCGCCCACGAGGATCACGTCCGGGTCCTGCCGGAGAGCGCTCCTCAGGGCACCGCTGAAACTGTACGTATCGGACCCGATCTCTCTCTGGTTTACTATGCTTTTTTTATCCCGGTGCAGGAACTCGATGGGGTCTTCGATCGTGATGATATTGGCGGTGCGGGTCGTGTTGATAAAATCGATCATGGATGCAAGGGTCGTGGATTTACCGCTTCCCGTTGTTCCGGTGACGAGGATAAGGCCGCGTTGCTCGCTCGCTATCTTCTGGATAACCGCGGGGAGCATGAGATCCTCAAAGGTCAGTATCTTGACCGGAATCATACGGAATACCATGCCCACACTGCCGCGCTGCTGGAACACATTTACACGGAAACGTCCCAGGCCCGGTACGGCATAGCCCATGTCAAGCTCGTTACTCTCCTTGAACTTGGCTTTCTGCGCAGGATTCATGATGCCGAGCGCGATGGTGAGCGCGTCTTCCTGGGTCGTACGCTTCCCGGTCTCGATCGGAACGAGCCTGCCGTCAATCCGCAGAATAGGGGGAACTCCGACCTTCAGGTGAAGGTCCGATGCCCGCTTCTCAAAAGTTGTCTTGAGCAATTCATTCAGGTTCATTTATGCCTCCGCGTGCTTATCAGTCTTAGACCCCTTCGAGGACTTTCCTCCCCGTTCAGCGGGACCCCCGTCTTTCTCCTTCACCGACGGCGCGGTTTCGGCAGCAGAAACAACGGAAGCCGGGAGCCCGGCGGCCTGCCGCACCTTCGCCTCGATCTCCGCGGACATCTCCGCGTTGTCACGGAGAAATGTCTTGACATTCTCCCGGCCCTGACCGATCCTCGTGCCGCTGTAGGAGAACCAGGCCCCACTTTTCTCCACGATATTCTTCTCCACGCCTATATCGATGATCTCGCCAAGCTTGGAGATCCCCTCGTTGAACATTATATCAAATTCGGCGGCGCGGAACGGCGGCGCGATCTTGTTTTTCACGACCTTCACCTTTACCCTGCCGCCGGTCACCTCTTCGCCTTCCTTGATGGCCGCGATCTTGCGGATGTCGAGGCGCACCGAAGCGTAGAACTTGAGCGCGTTGCCGCCCGTGGTGGTCTCGGGGTTGCCGAACATAACACCGATCTTCATGCGGATCTGGTTGATGAAAATGAGCGTCGTCGCGGACTTGCTGATAGCGCCGGTGAGCTTGCGGAGCGCCTGGCTCATGAGCCTGGCCTGGAGCCCCATGTGCGCGTCGCCCATCTCGCCCTCGATCTCGGCCCGCGGCGTGAGTGCGGCCACGGAGTCCACCACGATCACGTCGATAGCGCCGCTCCTGACGAGCGTTTCGGTGATCTCCAGGGCCTGCTCGCCTGTGTCGGGCTGGGAGATGAGAAGGTCGTCGGTCCGAGCGCCAAGCTTGCGCGCGTAAACAATATCAAGGGCATGCTCCGCGTCGATGAAGGCCGCCTGGCCACCTGCTTTCTGCGCTTCGGCGATGATATGGAGGGCAAGCGTGGTCTTGCCCGATGACTCGGGACCGTAGATTTCAACGATCCTCCCGCGCGGCACGCCACCCACACCCAGGGCTATGTCCAAACCAAGGGAGCCGGTGGATATCGCGGGAATGCCGGCAGGGACCTCTTCCTTGCCAAGCCGCATGATGGAGCCCTTACCGAACTGTTTCTCTATCTGCCCCACTGCCAGCTCCAACGCCTTCAATTTGTCCTTGTCCGCCATGGTTATTCTCCTTTTGCCTCCGTGATTTATTTATTGATGGACGAGAGACGACCGCTCGCTTCGCTCGCTATGACGAAGGACGATTTTGCGTCCTTCGTCCCTCGTCTATCGTTTATTTCAATTCCACTCTACCCATCTCCGTATATACCGCGCCTGTAGGCTTGAGCTCACTCCTCATCAGACTCACCTCCCTCACCGGGAATGCAGGGAGCCTGATATCTTTGATGCCATCGAGCAACTTCAGCCATGTGTCCCGAGAACGGATATTTTTTATCCTTCCGAGCGTGAGGTGCGGGGTGAACTTTCTCTCTTCACGTTCGAACCCCAGACTAATGGTCGCCTCTTCGACCGCGACCTGGAGCTTGGTGAGCTGCTCACTATCTCCTGAGACCCCAATCCAGACCACGCGCGCATTTTTCGGATTCGGAAATGTCCCGACTCCCGCGACCTCAAGCCGGA
>JBGPIG010000036.1:0-12974 GCA_041484745.1 Nitrospirota bacterium
AGCTTTCGGCATTCGACAATGTAGAACAAGCGATGCAGTGGCTTGTTGAAAATTAGGAAACGGAACTGTTAGTGTCAGGACTACATTGCTGCCATGACTTCCTTTTCCGCTATTACTCACTCAGGGCTTGTCCCCTCCGCATAACAAGTAGGCCAAATCTTAATACTTGAAATATTTTTCTGGAATCTTTAGTGCAGGCCGTGCGGCTTGACATTTACCGTCCCTTTTGTTACCGTTACGTCAATCCCATTCTTTTACAACGACAACTTCGGAAGTTCATCCAGCGCCATTTCGACTTTAAATGTGTGATCTCACCTGTTCTCTTGACATTTACCGCCGGCAGTGCTGAAATAGTGAGGAGTTCGAACAGAACTCGGATCATATTTACGTCATTCACTAAGCAAGAGAGGAGCAGAACATGAAGTCCCAGAATATGGGAGTTCTCATCGGATCGGCAGTCGGGGCGTTGCTGACCGCAGCCATGATCGCCGTCTTTTACGCGGGATGGCGGCTGGCGGACCTGCCCTTCGTCCCCTTTGATGTGTTTGACTGGATGACCCGCGTACTCCCGGGCGCAGTCATCGAATTCGTCATCAGCGCCATGGTGGCCGCAATCCGCGGGCTGCACCTGGGCCCCACGTCGGTCGTGGCCAAGATAATCGAACAGACGATCGGGATCGTCAATCTGTTCATCACCGGCGTCGTAGCCGGCGGCGTTCTCTTCAGCGTTTTGCGCGCGCTGCGCGGCCGATACGCTTACGTATCCGGTTTTTTCCTGGGAGTGCTCGCGGCCATTCCCGCGGTGCTCGTCAGTTCCTTTCTCAACAAGACAGCCGTTGCCCCGCCGATAATCAGCGCGCTCTGGATCGTGTTCGTCTTTGCCTTATGGGGAACGGCGTTCGGCTGGGCTTATCTGCGGCTGGCTGCTATCAGCACTCCCGCGGAACCGGGTTCGGACCTGGAACCTTTTGTTCAGCGGGTCAACCGGCGTCAATTCCTGATCAGGCTTGCGGGGTACACGGCGACCATAACGGTTTCCGGGGCGATGGTCGGTCTTTTGTCGGAGCGCCACAGCCGGATGAAAATGGAGAGCCTGATGCCCTGGTCCGCTTCCCACGGCCTGCCGAACGCCGGCGCCGCTGTCAAGCCCGCGCCCGGCACACGGCCCGAATACACTCCCCTGGAGCGGCACTACCGCATTGATATTAACACGACCCCGCCGAAGATAGACGGCATGTTGTGGCGGCTCAAGATCACGGGAATGGTCGACAAGCCCCTGTCCTTCACGCTGGACGATATCCGGCGCTATGGACCCATGCACCAGTTCGTCACGCTGTCCTGTATCTCCAACCCCGTGGGCGGCGATCTTATCGGCACGACCCGCTGGACCGGCGTCAGCCTGAAGAACTTGCTGCGCGACCTCGGCCTGAAGCCCGGCGCCACGCATCTGAAGATCAGTTCGGCTGACGGGTTCTGGGAGACCCTGCCCCTGGACGCGGTTATGGCCGACGAACGGGTGATGCTGGCCTACGCCTGGGACGGGGTGCCGCTGCATGACGACCACGGCTTTCCGCTGCGCATCTACATTCCGGACGTTCACGGGATGAAGCAGCCCAAATGGATCGAGTCCATCGAGGTCATGGACCATTGGGAGCCGGGCTACTGGGTGGTCCGCGGCTGGGACAAGGTCGCAAAGATGAAGGCAACGTCGGTGATCGACACCATCGCCGTTGATATGACCATCATCAATGCTGATCAGCAAAAACTGGTGCCCATCGGCGGGATCGCCCACGCGGGGGCGCGCGGGATCTCGAAGGTCGAGGTGCGGGTTGATGAGGGGCACTGGCAGGAGGCCGCGATCAGAACTCCTCTGTCGCAAACGACGTGGGTGATCTGGCGCTATGACTGGCCGTTCCGGCCGGGCAAACACTCCTTCACGGTGCGCTGTTATGACGGGAGCAACACCCCGCAGATCGTTGAAGCGATGCCGCCTGCTCCCAGCGGCGCATCCGGATTGTTCAGCAAAAACCAGAAACTCTGAGGTCTCCAGGAATCTTCAGGGACCATGCTGTATAATAATAGTATGAGAGGGAGTTCGATCGCATTATGGCAGATTTGCTCTGCCGTCCTACGCTCCTAGGAGGTGCAACTATGACGACCATTCTCTTCATCGTGGCCATCGCTGCAGCGATCTACATGTATGCTGCTATTGCCTACTACTACGGGTTCAAAAACTGGTATCCCGTGTGCGGCTGCAAGGGGAAGGAATGCAGTCCCAAGAGACCATCGTAGACTGGAGTGGCGAGGGTCTTGCACCGGGGTCGACCCGAATATCCGGGCGGAAGGCTGTTATTTTAAGACGCGGATGTCTTCGTAATGTAAACTAAAGTAGAATTGACAACGTGCAACTATGCAGATATAGTAAAGTAGTTGAGATACATGAATGACCAGGGCCGCAGAAGAAAGAGACGGCAGATTGGCGGTCATGTACCTTGATGTGTTTGGCTTGTTTTTTAAGTACATTTTTTGCCGGTACTAGTCATAGTATCGACGGAACAAAGCATTCATGAGTGGCCTGATGACGCTTCAGTCGCGGATGCAATAGGTTGACTGAGCGAATCGCTGAGTATGAATGCGAGGAGGAAACAATGAAAACGCTGGATGTTGTAAAAAAGGCTTTAGCAGACATTGAAAAAGGGGCCATCGATGCATCGCTTTATACCGAGGACATGATCTTCAGCGGACCGGTGCCGAAACCCATGAAAAGGGATGAGTACGTGACACTGCTAAAAAACATTGTCGGGGCATCTCCTGACTGGAACTTTCATGCCAAAGATTTCACGGTGGGCGGCGACACGGTCAAGGTCACTGTCGCCATAACAGGCACGCAGACACGGGCCCTTCCGGGGCTCCTGCCGGGCATGCAGGCGCTGCCGCCGACCAATAAGCGGTTCATTCTTCCCGAGGAACACCTATCGCTCAAGGTGCGCGGAGATAAAATCTCAGAATGCATTGCCGATACGGTGCCGGGCGGAGGCGTCATGGGCATGCTGGCGCAACTGGGTGTTCAGCTAAAGAAAGCGGCATAACCGCACTGATGGCGCATAGGCAAGCGGGGCCGTTGTCTGGTAGTCATTGTGCCTGACAGCGGCCCCGGTTCCCATAGTTTTAAAGGTCTTCTGTTTGATGTATCCCGCGGGGAGTCCGCATGTCACGCGGAGTTTCGTTGTGAAGCAAGCTTTCCGTTATCATTCTCCTGCTGTATAATAGAGCATGGTCGTCAAAGAGATCGAAGCAAAGTCCATCCTCTCGAAATCGCAAATCTATGACTATGCCCTGAATGCCTATGTCGGATGTCAGCATCAATGCCTCTACTGCTACGCAAAGTTCATGAAGAGGTTTACCGGCCACCCGGAACCCTGGGGAACGTTCGTGGATGTAAAGATAAATGCCGCCGAACTCCTGGCCCGGGAGGTGACAAAAAAGAAGCGGGGGCGGGTCTGGATTAGCGGGGTGTGCGATGCGTACCAACCTTTGGAGAAGAAGTATGTTCTCACCGGGAAATGCCTCGAAATTCTTGTCGAACATGAATGGCCGGTCACGATCCAGACAAAATCCCCCCTGGTCCTGCGGGACATTGCGGTCTTGAAGAGATCAGCCGACGCTGAAGTGGGATTCACCATAACCTCTGCGGATGAGAAAGTGCGGAGGATATTTGAACCCGGCGCTCCTCTGATAGCGAAGCGGATCGAGGCACTGGGAATTCTTCATAAAGAAGGAATCCGGACTTTTGTCATGATAGCTCCGATGCTTCCCCATGCCGAGACCTTGGCCGACATGCTCAAGGGCAAGGTGGACCATGCATTGATCGACCGGTACAATTATCATTATGCTGATTGGGCATATAAGAAACACGGAATGCAGCAGGCCACGGATGACAGATTTTTTTCTGAAAAAAGCGCGGAATTGAGAGCTGCGTTTGAAAAGGCGGGCATTCCTTGTCGGATTCTCTGAAACAGCGATTCAAATGTCACCCAATAAGCGACCCTCTGTGTTCTGCCGCAATTATTCACGCGTTCGCGTTCGAAAGAGAAGTAGTATTCTTTCTTCTTGCTCCTTCTCCCCTTCAGGAAAGGAGTGAACGGTATGCGGCGTTCTTACAGTTCCATTAGACTTCTTCTCTCACTGGTTTTCGCTGCCCTTGCCATTATCATCGTTTCAGGAACGGGGCTGGCTCAAGGTCCGCTGCGCCAGTATGATATGACGCTCAAAAAAATGTTTGATGCGGTCCAGTCAAATTCGTACGATCAGTTCGTGGCCGAGGGAGATGCGAGGTTCAAGGAGAACTTCACCCCGAAGATGTTGGAAAGTCTCGCCCGGCAACTCGGGCCGAAGCTGCAGCAGGGCTATTCCGTGACCTTCCTGACCACGCTGAACCAGCATGACTACGTAGTGTATGCCTGGAACCTCGTGTTTAAAGGCGCTCAGGACGACTTTCTCGTAACCCTGTTTATCAAGGCCGGGAACGTAAGCGGCTTCGTTACCCGTTGACCGCTGTACCTTACCGGCCTCGCTCAAAATCCTTTTTCTGCGCCGCCGTTCGCAACGCGTAAACTTGCCGGAGTGTCTTCAGCGTTACCTGTCAATACGGCCGCCCGTGAACGCTTAAGCTTCGCACGCGCATGCATGATTGGTGATTTACCGGCCCTATTCCGGTGATAAGCCGCCCAAAAAATCTGGCATCGTGTTCATCTATGATATTCGCAAGAGCCGTTCATATGACCGCCATCATTTCGCCGAACGAGAAATGGGATAGCTCATGAGTAATCCCCATTTCTTCCAACCCCTCCCTTGCTTTTTCTCTCCCCCTGGTCTATGTTTTAGTAAAGGAAGATCACATGCTGGAATCAGGCCTTTCGCTATTTCATCCCCTCATCCAACAATGGTTTTCGGAAAAGGTCGGGCAACCGACCGACGTTCAGGAGAAGGCCTGGCCCGAGATCAGCCGGGGCCGTCACGCACTCGTTATCGCGCCCACGGGGTGCGGCAAGACGCTGGCCGCTTTTTTGTGGGCCTTGAACCAACTGATCGCCGGGACCTGGCCAGGCGGAACAATCCGCGTTCTCTACATCTCGCCGCTTAAGGCATTAAACAATGACGTTCAGCGAAACCTGCTGAAGCCTCTCGCGGAATTGCGGGACACGTTCACCCGCGCAGGGACGCCTTTCCCGGCCATCAGCGTTCTCACCCGGAGCGGGGACACCCCGGGTGAGGAGCGGCGGAGAATGGTCCGCAGGCCGCCGGAGATCCTGATCACGACCCCGGAGTCGCTGAACCTGCTGCTTACGTCGCGGAGCGGCCGCACCATGCTCACGGGCATTGCGTCGGTCATTCTCGATGAGATCCACGCGGTTGTGGGGACCAAACGGGGGACGCACCTCATAACCGCGGTGGACCGGCTTGTTCCGCTGGCCGGTGATTTCCAGCGCATTGCACTCTCGGCCACGGTCCATCCCGCTGAAAGGGTAGCTGAATTCGTGGGAGGATTCCGAAAAACCGGCAGCGGCAAGGGCAGCCATTTCGAGAAACGCCCCGTTGCCCTTGTTCGGTCCCAACAGACAAAGGAGTACGAGATCGCGGTATCGTTTCCGGCCGATGCGCGGCAGAAGATGGTTGACGGCTCCTGGTGGCCGGCGCTGATCGATGCATTCAGGGAAGTCATCAATCGGCAACGATCGACGCTTCTGTTCGCGAACAGCAGGAGGACGACGGAAAAGGTGACGCGGCTGATCAACGAAGCGGAGCAGGCCGAGCTTGCCTACGCCCACCACGGGTCGCTCTCGCGCGAACTGCGACTTGCCGTGGAGCAAAAATTAAAGAATGGCGAGCTCAAGGCCATCGTTGCCACGAACTCGCTCGAACTGGGCATCGATATCGGGAGCCTTGACCAGGTCGTCCTCATCCAGACACCGCGTTCGGTTTCGTCGGCCTTGCAGCGCATCGGACGGTCGGGCCATTCCGTGGGGGAAAAGAGCCGCGGTCTGCTCTTCCCGACCCACGGCCGGGACTTCATCGACGCTGCGGTCATGGCACGCGCGAGCCTGGCCCAGGACATTGAAGAAGTGCGTCCCGTCGAAGCGCCGCTCGACATCCTGGCCCAGATCATTCTTTCGATGTGCGCAAGGGAAACGTGGGACATCGACGAGCTCTATTCATTTTTGAGGACCAGCTATCCGTACCGCTCCCTGCCGCGGAAACACTTCGACATCGTGCTCGAAATGCTTTCAGGCCGGTATGCCGACAGCCGCTTGCGGGAACTGAAGGCCCGCGTATCGCTCGACCGGGTGGACAACACGGTCCAGGCGCACAGCGGGGTCCCCTACCTCATCTACACATCGGGCGGGACGATCCCGGAGCGCGGCTACTTCGATATGCGGCTCAAGGACACGCATGCGAAGATCGGCGAACTCGACGAGGAATTCGTGTGGGAGCGGTCCCTCGGCGAGACCTTTACCCTGGGGACCCAGCTCTGGAGGATCGAGAAGATCACGCATAACGACGTCGAGGTGGTGCCCGTACGGTCCGCTACGGGAATTTTTCCGTTCTGGAAAGCGGAGCAGCAGGACCGCGATTTTCATTTTTCGGAGCGGATCGGCCTCTTTCTCGAATATGCGGACGCCCGGCTTGATGCCCCGGCTTTCCGTCAGGAGCTGCTGGACCAATACGTCATGGAAGAGACGGCCGCGCATGAACTCCTCGGGTTTTTGAAGCTCCAAAAAGAGGCAACGGATGGAACGCTCCCTCACCGTCATCATCTTTTGATCGAGCATGTGGAAGGACCCGGGGGACGCGGAGATTTAAAGCAGGTGATCCTGCACACCTTCTGGGGCGGCAGGGTGAACCGGCCTTTTGCCCTTGCCCTGGCCCAGGCCTGGGAAGAAAGGGAGCGAAAGCCGCTGCAGTTTATCGCGAACGACGATGCCATCCTGCTCATGCTGCCGTGGAATTTCCGGGCAGCTGATCTCTTTTCCTTCCTGACGCCGGAAAGTGTCGGGTCCTTCCTCAGAAAGAGGCTGGAGCAGACCGGCTTTTTCGGGGCCCGGTTCCGGGAGAATGCCGAACGCGCGCTTCTGCTCCCGAAGTCGAGCTTCAAGCGCAGGATGCCGCTCTGGCTCATCCGGCTCAGGTCCAAGGAACTGCTTGCGGCTGTTCAGTCCTACGGGGATTTTCCGATCGTTCTCGAAACGTGGCGCACCTGCCTTGAGGACGAATTCGATCTCCCGCACGTCAGGAGCATGATCGAAGAGCTTCGGACGGGGATGGTGCGCGTGACCGAGACCGTGACCAGGACGGCCTCTCCCTTTGCCGGGAGCCTCGTGTGGAAACAGACGAACAAGTACCTGTACGAGGACGATACGCCGCTCCTGGCAAAAGAGTCGGCAGTGCGTCCGGATCTGATCAAAGAGCTGCTGTTCTCGTCCCACCTCCGTCCGAAGATACCCGCTGACGTGGTGCGGGTCCTGGACAACAAGCTCAAGCGCACGGCCCCCGGATATTCGCCGGGCTCGGCCATCGAGCTTCTGGACTGGGTGAAGGAGCGTTTGCTGGTCCCGGAAACGGAGTGGAAGGAGCTGGCAGGCGCCATCAGGAAAGACCATGAGCAGGACGCAGCGGCATGGCTCTCGTCCCAGGCAAAGAAGCTCTTCTGGGTGAGCTGGCCCGGGGTCAGACACGCGCTTTTGTGCGCGCTCGAAACAGTGCCGAAAGTGGTCGTCGCCTTCCGCCTGCACACAGACGTCCTCTCAATACAATCGGTGAGCGTTGATGAAAAGACGGAAACCGTAAAACGGCGCGTCCTGTCCTTTTTGCGCGAGCCGCCCGAGTCCGCCCGGGCCGGCGAGGAGTATGATCTGGCGAACTTCCTTTCGGAGTGGTTGTCCTTTTACGGACCGTTGGAGAAGGAAGAGCTGGTCCATCTGCTCGGCATCACACCGGAGCGAATCGATGAAGCGATCGAACCGTTGATCGAGGCGCAGGACCTCGTCATGGACCGCTTTGGAGAAGAGAGCCGCGACCTTGAAATCTGCGACAGCAACAACCTCGAAGTCCTTCTTCGCATGGCGCGAAAATACCGCCAGCCGTCATTCGCACCGCTCCCGCTTGATCAGCTCACGCTGTTCCTCGCCGCCTATCAAGGCATCGTCCCGCGCGGAGCATCCATGGACGACCTCCGTCAAAGGCTGGAGCAGCTCTTCGGTCTGCCCGCGCCGGTGGGGGCCTGGGAGGAATACATCCTTCCCGCCCGCATGCAACAGTACCGGAGCGAATGGCTGGACACGCTCATGAACGAGAGCGAACTTATCTGGTTCGGCTGCGGGCAGAAGCGCATCAGCCTCGCATTCAACCAGGACCTGCAGCTCTTCCGCCCCGCCCCCGGGACGGAGCAGGACGGAGAACTCAGTCACCTGATCCCCGACCGCCGGGGCAGGTACAGTTTCCTGGAAATGACCGAGATCTCCCATATGGACACCGTCCATGCAATGGAGCTTCTTTGGAAGGAGGCGTGGAAAGGGAATGTGACGAGCGATTCGTTTCGCGTCATCAGAAAGGGGGTCCTGACCGGGTTCTCGGCGCAACCGTTCAGGAATGATGAGAGGCTCACGTCACGCAGGTCGGGCTTCAACCGGTGGAAAGTGTCCAGGCCCCTGGAAGGGCATTGGCTCCGGATCGATTCCGTGCCGCAGGAGCGGGATCTTCTCGAAACCGAAGAACTGGTGAAGGAGCGCGTCAGGCAGCTCTTGAAACGCTTCGGGATACTGTTTCGCCATCTTCTGGCGAACGAGTTGTTGCCGTTCCAGTGGCGCGCGGTGTTCCGGTCGCTTCGGTTGATGGAGCTTTCCGGCGAGGTGCTGTCGGGCTACTTCTTCGAAGGGGTCCCGGGTCCGCAGTTCGTCTCCCCTGAGGCGTTCCGCATGCTCCGGGAGCCGCTGCCGCGGGACGCCGTCTTCTGGATCAACGCGGCGGACCCCGCGTCTCCGTGCGGACTGGGCCTTTCGCTCCCCGGACTGCCTTCGCGCATCGCCTCGACTCACCTGGTGTATCACGGCGGCCGGATAGTCATGATCTCGAAGCGTCTGGGAAAGAACGTCGAGCTCATGGTCCCACCTGACGACGGGCATCTTGCCGCGTATTGGATCTTGTTCAGGGACCTGCTTGGCCGGGAGTTCAACCCCGTCCGGAAAATCGCCATCGAGACGATCAACGGCGAGCCGGTCCTCAAGAGCCCCTATCTGGAGCCGCTCCGGCAATTCGGGTTCCATTCAACAAGAAATGCGCTGGAATTGTGGAGGGGGTATACTTAAATTGACAATGCCGCATCGAGCTGAAAAAGTGGCGCGCAAGAAAAGAGCGTGCACTGATAAAGGAGGGTATTATCATGGAACCGGTCCCTATCAATTATTTGGCGGTTGTGGTCGCCGCACTGGCAAGCATGGTCATCGGGTCTGTATGGTACGGCCCGCTTTTCGGTAAAACATGGATGATATTATCCGGGATCACCCCGGAAAGAATGGATTCCGCCAAGGCGTCGGGCATGGGGAAAACGTATCTTCTGGCCTTCGTAGGCTCCTTGGTCATGAGTTACGTGTTGGCCCACGCCCTCGTTTTCGCTGCGGCGTACTTCAAGATGAGCGGCATCCCTGCGGGTCTCATGTGCGGGTTTTGGAACTGGCTCGGTTTTATCGCTCCGGTCACGCTGGGCGCGGTGCTGTGGGAAGGAAAGTCATGGACCCTGTGGCTGCTCATGAACGGCTACTATCTTCTGACGCTCCTGATCATGGGAATGATTCTTTCCGCATGGAAATAATAGCATAATACGGTAACGAAACATGCCGATCCGGCCAGGAAGCGGCGGAACCGGCTATGTGGTGGGCTTCGTTTTTCTCGGAATCTACCGGAACACCGCCATCATCTTCTGCAATACGTCCGAACTCGCCGATGGAATCCACAGCGATCATCTGGAGTTGCATTTCCAGAATCGCCCGCGGACATTCTCTTCAGGAGTGATAAAATTATAGTAGGAGTATTTTTCGCGCAATGTAAGAGCAATGCGGGAAACAGTCCGGCAGGCCGCCCCTATGCCAAGGCCAAGAAACCGGGAAAGAACTCCGGGGGCGGTTTGAAGGAGGCGGAAAGTGATATCGACGACAGCATTTATAATTTCCAGCCTGATTATCGGCGCAGCATTCGGTTTCGTGCTCCAGCGAGGCCGTTTTTGCATGAACTCGGCATACCGGGACGTATTGTTCGGAGATTATACGCTGCTCCGCGCCTATCTTCTCGCCGTTGTGATCACCATGATCGGTGCGAACCTCATCGAGGATCTGGGCTGGCTCAGGCATATGGATGAGACCGGCGCCGTGGTGACCGGCGAGCTCGAACGGCAGGCCTTCGTTCCGTGGGCCAATATCATCGGCGGGTATCTCTTCGGCATGGGCATCGTGCTCGCGGGCGGATGCGGAAGCGGCATCCTCTATCGTATCGGCGAAGGAAACCTGTCATATGTCGTCGCCGTGTTCGGTTTTTTCTTCGGCATAGCCGCAACGAAATTCGGCACCCTGAAGCCGCTCTATGACCTGCTGCTGTCAATACGGTGGCCGAAGGAGGGACCGGCCCCAACGCTCTACGGCATGCTCGGCGTGAACAAGTGGGTCGTAATTGCGGTGATCTCCGCGGTGTTTCTGTTCTTTGTATTCCAGGGCGGCCCGTTCCTGAAAGCGAAGAGGGGGTACTCCTGGTTCGTAGCCGGCCTTCTGGTGGGCCTCATTGCCGTGGCCGCATGGTGGTTGTCCGCTTTTTTCGGCGGCCGGGCGCGCGGTCTATCGTTCACCGGGCCGGTGCGGGAGTTCTTTTTTACCGTGATCTTCGGTAACTACCAGAACGATCTCTCGGCAGTGGTCCCTGCTGAGTCGAGGCGCGTGCTCGGTCTGACGTTCTCCTGGAGCGCCGTCTATGTTGCGGCAGTCCCGGTGGGCGCATACATCAGCGCCAAGCTCTTGCATGAGTTCGGCCTCAAGGTCCCGCCTGCCGGCGATCTGCTGAGAGGGCTCTTTGGCGGATTTCTGATGGGGATAGGCGCGGAGATCGGGGGGGGGTGCAATATAGGCCAGGGCCTCACCGGCGTCTCGACCCTCGCGGTATCGAGCTGGGTGGCCAACACCTTCATCTTTCTTGGTGACTGGACGATGGTGTACTTCCTTCTTATCAGGCCGATGAGGCGCGTCGGGTAGCATCACAGCGTCACCTATCTATAAGGACGTGTAGTCCTCCTTATTTTGTTTGACTATCCCTCATACGGGCTCCATGATGACCGTACGTCAGGGCTCGTGTCCTGTGCTATACTTAAACTATAAAGAACAAACGTATTGAAGGAAAAGAGGTGAGTAGGTATGATCGTCGACCTGGACAAGAAGGAACGGGACCTGCTCGTTCAAGAACTGGAGGAGACCACGATCCCGCAGATCAGGGAGCTGGTAGCCTCGGGCATGCGGAAGAATAACCGCGATGAGCTGAAAATGGACGAGGCTGTTCTAAAGAATGTGCTCGAAAAACTGAAAAAGGCCGCATGATCTGTCGCTGCCGCGAGCTTAAATAACTAATCTATTCATCACCCACTGTGCACGGGAGATGGAACGGAGAGAAAAGGTGCGGAATATCTGCACCTTTTTTTATGGGTCTGCTCCGCGTTGAGGGGGCACGTAACCCCGTCTCAACATCACCCATCACCTTCGCACCCATTCTCACGGCGCTCATTGATCCATTATTGGCTATGGCAAAATCGCATTCTCTACGCATAAAGTATTATCCGCTCCCGGACAGGAACTTGACTTTGATTTTTTTTGAGCTAAAGTCAATATCAGTCGTTTTTCATTTAAACTGAAACTGACAACAAAAAATCCGCACCAACAATAAGTTAGATAGTGTGAAACAACGCACTAAACTCATACCATACTCCAAAGCAGATCACGATCGCTATACGGAAACTTCAGGAAAGAGTCACTGTTCATGACCCGCGCACGCTTTATTTTTGTAAGGCACATCTTGAGACTACCGGACATAGTCTGCATTTATTCATGAGGGAGGTGTTCTATGATACGTATAGAGATCAATGGGAAAAAGTATGACGTTGATGCCGCGGATGACGAGCCGTTGCTCTGGGTCATCCGCGAGAAGCTCCAGATGACGGGCACGAAATTCGGATGCGGCATCGGCATGTGCGGTTCCTGTACCGTGCACCTGGACGGCAAGGCAGTCCGTTCATGCCAGACCCCGGTGGGGACTGCGCAAGGCAAGAAGATCACCACGATCGAGGGCCTGCCGGAAAATCATCCCGTAAAACTGGCCTGGATCAAGGAGCAGGTGCCTCAGTGCGGATACTGCCAGCCCGGCCAGATCATGCAGGCAGCGGCGCTCCTTGCCGAAGACCCCCATCCCTCGGAATCGAAGGTGGTCGAAGCGATGGACGGCAACCTCTGCCGTTGCGGGACCTATCCCAAGATCAAGGGCGCGATCCGGATCGCATCCGCAGGAGGGAAAAAATGAAGACCGATCTTACGCGAAGAGATTTCCTAAAGATGACCGGCACCGGCCTTGCCATCGCCGTCGCAACAACGGCCACCGGCATTCGCCTCCTGTCGGCTGCCGAGCTGGAGAAAGCAGGGCCGTCATTTCGGCCGAGTGTCTGGCTCGAGGTGCGGCCCGATAACAGCATCGTTGTTACCGTGAGCAAGTCTGAAATGGGCCAGGGCATTTACACGTCGCTGCCCATGATCGTTGCCGACGAGCTGGACGCAGACTGGAAGAACGTCCGCATGGAAGTTGCTCCCGCCGGCGATGCATACAAGGACCCTGTCTGGGGCAGCCAGTCCACGGGCGGCAGCTCCAGCATCCGCCACATGTACGAACCCTTGAGAAAA
>JBGPIG010000037.1:0-12873 GCA_041484745.1 Nitrospirota bacterium
AAGACGAGTATCTCAGATTGCGAGAACATGTCAGGCAGGGCAATCCCTATCAAGCCATGGAATTGCATCGGCAAAAGAAGGATGGTACGTTCATTTACTTAAATTCTTCCTCATCAGCCCTTTATGACGCTGACGGCGACGTCATCGCCTTATTAGGGATATTTGAAGACATCACGGAACGCAAGCATGCCGAAGAAGCGCTGAAAAATAGCGAGGCTTTTATCAAGAACATCCTCGATACCGTTGACGAGGGTTTCATCGTGATCGACCCGGCATACAAGATACTCTCCGCGAATAAGGCCTATCTTGCTCAGGTCAAATTGCCCCTGGAAAGCGTTCTGGGAAGGCACTGCTACGAGATTTCCCATCACATATATAGGCCATGCAATGAGGCAGGCGAAGACTGTGCGGTACGACGCACATTCGACAAGGGTGAACACGCGACAGCCATCCATACGCACCATGACGAAAGAGGACATCCGATTATTGTCGAGATTAAATCGTATCCCATAAAAAACGAATCAGGTAACGTTATCTCCGTGATCGAGGTTATCAATAATATTACGGAGAAGAAGAAACTCGAGAACCAGCTCCAGCATTCCCATAAAATGGAAGCTGTCGGCCACCTTGCGGGGGGCGTTGCCCATGATTTTAATAATATTCTTACCGCCATCATAGGCTATGGCAGTCTCATGAAACTGAAAATGTTCGATGATGATCCGGCACGTTATAATCTGCAGCAGATCCTTGATTCAGCGGAACGTGCAGCCAACCTTACGCGGGGTCTTCTCGCCTTCAGCAGGAAGCAGGTGATCAGCCCCAAACACGTGAATCTGAACGACATTGTAAAAAACATTGAGAAGCTCATTCTTCGGCTCATCGGAGAGGACATTGACACAACAATCACCCTTACTGATACGGAGCTGACCGTCATGGCGGACAGCGGCCAGATCGAGCAGATCCTCATGAACCTTGCCACCAATGCGAAGGACGCCATGCCCAAGGGAGGATGTTTAACCATACGAACGGAACCTGTCGTTCTGGACCGTAAATTTATAAGGGCGCATGACTATGGAAAGCCCGGGATGTATGCCCTCATCTCCGTTACGGATGTGGGCATAGGGATGGATGAAAAAACGAGAGGAAATATATTTGAACCGTTCTTTACCACCAAAGAGGTCGGGCACGGTACGGGACTCGGGCTTTCGATCGTGTACGGGATCGTGAAACAGCATAACGGCTACATTACCTGCTACAGTGAGCCGGGCAAGGGAACGACATTCAAGATATACCTTCCGATGATCAAGGGTGAACATGCCGAGACGGACACCTCCGCTCTCCCCCCCATAACCGGTGGAACAGAGACGGTCCTCGTCGCGGAGGATGACGCCATAGTAAGGACGCTCATGAAAGAGATGCTCAATAAGTACGGATACACGGTGATCGAAGCGGTAGACGGAGAGAATGCGATCCGCAGATTTGAGGAGAACCGTGACAAGATTCAGCTTCTCATTCTTGATGTTATCATGCCGAAAGGGCATGGCAAAGAAGTCTACGAAGAGATCCGAAGGAATCGACCCGAGGTGAAAGTCATCTTTACAAGCGGTTATACGGCCGACATCATTCACAAGCGGGGGATCCTTGATGAAGGGTATAACTTTATCTCTAAGCCGATCTCACCTACGGATCTATTGCGAAAGATGAGAGAGACTCTGGATCAGGCATAATGTTCTCTCTCTGGAGGGTCAGCGTACAGGTTCTCTGGGCGGGTACGCAGGAAGAAGCGCTCCTTACTTTCCCCCGATGGAAAGCTCCTTCACGCGGAGCGAAGGGCTGCCGACCCTGCCGGAAAAACGGAGGTCGCTGCCGACAGCGTCGACATGCCTCATCAGGTCGAGGATGTTCCCCGCGATCGTGATCTCGCGCACGGGGTAAGCTTTTTTGCCGTTCTCGACCCAGAACCCGGTAGCGCCGACGGAGAAATCGCCGGAGATAGGATTGGCGGTATGCATGCCCATGACCTCGGTAATGAGAAGTCCCCCGTCGAGCGAGAAGATAAGGTCCTGAAAAGAACTTTTCCCCGGCTCGATATAGAGGTTCGTCACACCCACTCCCGGAACGCCCTTGAACCCGCCGCGCATCCCGTTCCCTGTTGACACGGTTTTGTCCTTGTTCGCGGAGTAGGTATTATAGAGGAACAGGGCGAGCCTGCCCTTGTCGATGACGGTCTTCCTCCTGGTGGGGACGGCCTCATCATCCGAAGGCGCGGTGCCGAGTCCGCCTTCGAGAAGGCCGTCGTCAAACACCGTGATGATCGGCGATACGACCTCGTTGTCAAGCTTGCCGATAAAGAGGGATTTTTTCTTTTGCACGTTCTCCGCCGAGAACCCGGAGGCCATCATCGACAAGAACTCTCCCGCCACTTCCGCCTCCAGGACCACGGGGGCTTTGACGGAGTCAATATGCCTCGCCCCGAGAAGGTCAAGCGCTTTCCGTGCCGCCCTTCTCCCGACTTCCTCGATCATAAGCTTGCCGAAGAACCTGCTTATGTCAAAATCAGAACCGGCCTGCGATTCGCCCGTGTCCTCGGCCACTACCTCGATGCTCGATGACGCCACCGTGCTTCGATAGGAGACCTCGGCGCCGTGCGTGTTCATGATCAGGGTCTCGGACTCCGAGAAGCTCGCCGATGCCTTGCGAATGCGTTTTATCCGCCGGTCGACAGCGAATGCCGCGCGCTCTATGGCCATGACCCGGTCGATCTTCTCCTTCTCGCTCAAAGCGGACAGTTCGGGGTCATAAATTGTTACGGATTGATAAGGGTCGACGGGTTTGTTGGGGATCCCCTGAAACGGATCAGGTTCGGTGTTCCGAGCGTTCGTTATTGCAGACTGCGCAAGGATGTTGAGCGCCGGCTCCGATAAGTCCGTCGTGAACGCGAAACCGATCCTGCCGTTGACAAACACGCGGAGCCCTACGCCGATGTCCTTGGCGCGGTCGAAGGCGTCGACCATCTGTTCCTTGACCTCGATGCTGGTGGATGCGGAGGAACGGAGAAATACCTCGGCAGCGTCCGCCTGAGCGTCCCGGGAAAGGGAAAGTACTTTTTCAGCGATATGCTTGTCAATATCCATAACTTGGCGAATTTTCAAAATGGCAAGAACATTTTCACCACAAAGGCACCAAGACACAAAGAAGGTCTTTAATCCTCTAAACGGCAGTTAGCCCCATAAAGCACATAATTCATATAGACAAAACAAGAAGTTGAAACGACTATAGTTATCACCAAATCGGCGAGGTATTTCGCCAACACGTGTACCCGGTTTTTTTGTGATTTCTGTGCATTTTGGGTTCAACTGCTCTTTTCAGGTTATCCATGCGAGGTTAAACATCAAGGCCCTCATGCATTACTTCGCGCCTTCGTGTCTTTGTGGTAATTTTTGTTTCCGGCTTGTCCGGGTCAGGTTTATTCGAAGTAGCTCGCCGAAGCCGTGTCCGACTCCCACACGGTAACGCTGGCGACTTCGAGGTTCTCGTTGTTGATCTTCTTGGCAAGGTTGTCGTAGATCCACTTGGCCAGGTTCTCGGAAGAAGGATTGATCTGAGTGAAAGGGAAAATATCGTTGAGAAAGGTGTGGTCAAGCTGATCAAGCACCTCGTGGAGGGACTTCTTGAGGTCGTGAAAATCCACGGCAAGCCCCTGCTCGTCCAGTCGTTCCGCCGTCACCGCCACGGTCACGCGCCAGTTATGCCCGTGGAGCTTCTCGCACTTGCCCTGATAGCCGCGGAGCTGATGGGCCGCCGCGAATTTGGATTCAACCATGAGTTCATACATAGAGGTTGGATAATATGGCATACGCCCCAAAAAGTCAACACCGAAAAATTTCTTGCAAAAGTCCGTGAATTCAGTTATGATTTTCACCAATGGAAGTATTGAAGGAAGAGTCAAGGCAATCCATCGAACCGCAGTTCCTGTCGCGGGCCCAAGCAAGCGGTATCAAGCTTTGTATCGGCCAGATGAACAAAACCGAGCATGAAGGCACTATCCGCGACATCGGCCGTTACGAGATCAATGTGGAAGAGAACGGCAAAGTCCTCACCCTCCTGAAACAGGAGATTTCCTATATCACCGCACCGCACCCCGTCTTCCTGGTCCCCTCGCCGCAGGCGCCCGGTCCCGTTGATCAAACGCGCGTGGATGCCGCACCCGGCAGACCGAACATCCAGCAGGAATTCCTCGACAAGGCCATCAAGGAGAACCAGGTCCTCACCCTCTATCTGATCAATGGACAGCGTATCAGGGCGAATATCGAAGACTATGACAGCTTCACCATCCTGCTCAAAGAGGGCGGCAGACAACACCTGTATTACAAGCACTCGATTTCCACGATCAATCGCTAAGAGGTGCCATGGAAACAAATCTCCTCGACAGAATGCTGGACACGTACCTGGACGGACGGACGCCCGTAACCATAACCCTCCAGAACAAGATCCGCGTTTCGGGAAAGATCAAGGCATTCGACAGCTACGTCGTCGTCATGGAAGGCCATAAACAAGAGATCGTATACCGTCATGCGATCTCTTCCCTCACCCCGCACCTGCTGGAATCACGGAAGCGTCAACCCCCGGTAGCGAGGCCGGCGCCGGTAATGATGCCTCCCAAACCGGTAAAGACCGATTTGCAAAAACCCCGGCCGATGCAGCCCCAGGCGGTCTCCGCATCCTCCGGCGATCAGAACATCAACAGCAGCATGAAAGAAGGCCTCCTCAGGTGGATGCAGGAACAGAAAGCAGCAAAATAGCATGACCCCGCGGAATTCGGCGTTCGCGGCCCTCTCGGGTCTCCTGCTTGCCGTTGCCTTCCCTGCCTTTAATATCAATTTCCTCGTATGGATCGCCCTCGTTCCGCTGTTGCTTGCGCTCAAAGGACAGAGCGCCAAGAACGGTTTCTGGCTCGGCGGGGTCACGGGGCTCGTGTTCTTTTCCGGCACGGTCCACTGGGTCACGAATTCAGTCCACTTTTACGGCGGCATCGCGCTCGTCCCCGCATCGCTCATCACCCTGCTCCTTTGCTCCTATCTCGCGCTCTACCCCGCGGTCTTCGGCGCCGTCGCGGTCCATCTGAGGAACAGCCGGCCAAAGCTCTTTGTCGTCGCAGCGCCCGCTGTCTGGACGTCGCTTGAACTCGCGCGCACCTACGTGTTCAGCGGCTTCCCCTGGTCGTTGCTCGGATACTCGCAATATCGTGCTTTGCCGGTGATCCAGATAGCGGACATCACCGGCGTCTACGGCGTGTCCTTCACGATCGTGCTGATGAATGCCGCCTTCGCTGAATTCATCATGGACAGAAAAAAATATGGCGTCATCATGTCGGCCGTTCTCATCATGGGGCTCGTCCTGGGTTACGGCTTGGTGAAGCTCCACGCTCAGGAAAAGACGGGTTCGATCATCGTCTCGGTGGTGCAGGGAAACATAGAACAGGACAAGAAATGGGACCCCGCTTACCAGTCCCAGACGCGGGCGGTGTACCAGAGGTTGACCCGGGAAGCGCTCAAACAACATCCTGATCTCGTCATCTGGCCGGAGACCGCCACACCCTTCTACTTTAACGGCAGCAGCCCGAACGACCAGGCCATGACGGCGGACCTCGTCACGTTCGTGAAGCAGAACAAGGTCCCGCTCCTCTTCGGAAGCCCGACGTATGAAGTAAAACCGAGCAGGCAGATCATAGGCAGAAACTCCGCGTTCCTGCTCTCGGCGGACGGACGCGTTGATGGAACGTACCACAAGATACACCTCGTACCGTTCGGAGAGTATGTGCCGCTGAAAAACGTACTTTTTTTTGTTGGGAAAATGGTGCAGGCGATCGGCGATTTCCAGGCGGGGAGCGAATATACGGTGATGACGGTCCCGGTCCGGGAAAATAACGCGCATACCGACATCAAGCTGAGCACCGTCATCTGCTACGAGATCATCTTCCCCGACCTGGTCAGAAGATTTGTGGACCACGGCGCTCAGGTGATAACGACGGTCACGAACGACGCATGGTTCGGCAGGACCGCGGCCCCGTACCAGCACTTTTCCATGGCGGTCTTCCGCGCCGTTGAGAACCGCGTGCCTGTGGCGCGCGCTGCGAACACCGGCATCTCGGGCTTCATCGATGCCCAAGGAAAGATCCTCGACGCATCGGAGCTGTTCAAGGAAGCACAGCTGACGCACCGGCTCGTGCCGGGTGCGGAGAAGACCTGGTACACCCGCCATGGTGACCTCTTCTCCTACGCCTGCATAGTCACTTCTTTAATGATGCTGGCGATACCTCCGAAGAAACACCCTCGCCGATAAAATAATTGGTTCATTCGAAAAAAATTGAAGGACAATGCATAACCGCAGAGACACAGAGGCGCAGAGAAAAGCACGAGGACAATCAGCGGTTTGTAACTCTATAATTCTTAATATATTCCGTGTCTCCGTGCCTCTGTGGTAAAAAAGCTTTTTCAACTAAAATACGAAAGAACCAAATAATTCGACTTGCCGGAATCAGATGGTGCAGACGGATTTCAGAAATTCCGTTGACTTGAGCCTCTTGCCGAGGATATGGAAGGTGTGCGCAGAAAACGCCTGGTCGAGTTCCTGCATGATACCGGGTGAGGGCTTGAGCCGGCAAACCTTGTCCATGTCCATCCTGAGCACCTGGTAATAGAACCCCACGGCCCCCTGGGACAGCCTCACCTGAGATTCTCCTGAAGAGACCATGCAGTCCGAACAAAGCATGCCCCCCTTCATGCCGAGGAAGATCACATCGCCTTTCGGCTGAATGCCGCAGGAAAGGCAGTGGTCGAGCTTGGGCTGATAGCCGAGGAGCGACAGGAACTTGATCTCGAATATTCTGAGCAGGAACAGCGGGGCTTCGCCCGTATTTAACAGGTGAAGGACATGGGCAAGGAGCAGGAACGCCGGGGCATTGCGCTCGCCCGGAGGCGCCAGCTCTTTCACCAGCTCCAGCATCACGGCGCCGGCGGCCGCGCGGCCCAGGTCGGTGCAGATTTCGGAAGGCTGCGTAATGATGTCGGCGGACTCGATCCGCACCAGTTCCTGGTGCTCCCGCTCGTAGAGGTGGAGCCTGCACGTGGTAAAGGCCTCGAGCCCCGCTCCGAAGCGGCGGAAGGACTTGCGGGCGTTCTTGGCCACGCCCTTCTGCATGCCCCGGTCGAGTGAAAAAAAAGTTACGAGTTTGTCAGCCTCGCCCAGGTTCATGCTGCCGATGATGATCGCTTCAGTCTTGGATTTCATAATTTCTGGTTCTTTCGTTGGAGGGACACCAATGGCGACTACCAATATCAGGAATCATTATACACTGGTGGGTGGAAAGAAGAAAAGAGGAAACAATGAACATGACCGTGTTCGTCATTACCGTCAAGGCCGGCATGACGGTGCGTCAGGTGCGTCGTCCTCGCGCCGCTTCATCAGCATAGCTTCGCGCCCAAAAATCGGACACCTCCTTCAGGATGCTCTCTGAAACAAGTTCGCTGACATCAGACTCGAACCAGTCCGCCGGCATGGACCGGAAATAGCAGGATTGAACAAAGCGGTTGTCCATCAACACAATGATGCCCCGGTCGAGCTCGGAGCGGATCACCCTCCCTGCCGCCTGGATCGCCTTGGCCATCGCGGGGATCGCATAGGCGTAGTCAAACCCCGCATGGTATCGCTTCTGGTAATACTCCCGCATCTGCTCGCGCTCGAGATCGAAATTCGGCAGCGGCGGCCCGATCACGAACGCGCCGATCGCCATCTTGCCCGGGTAGTCCACGCCCTCGGAGAACATGCCTCCCTGCACGGCAAAAAGGACCGTGGGTACAGTCCCCTCGCGGAGCTGCCCCAGGAACTGCTCAACCCCGATTGCTTTCATGTCACGCTCCTGCATGAGAACGGAAAAACCTTCAGGCGGCTGAAACAGGGCGAGCACTCGTTCAAGGAATTCGAAGCTCGGGAAAAAGGCGAAATAATTCCCCTGCTGCAATGCCGCTATCCGCTGAATGGCGTCGGCGATTTTCGCATAGTTGCGCTCACGGTCCGAGTACTTGGTCGAGATCTGGGGAATGATCAGAAGCTTGCGACGCTCCCGGGGAAAGGGACTCTGAAATTCCGCTGTCTTCACACTCCCGGGTTCGAACCCCGAAAGCCGCGCGTAGTAATCAAAAGGCTTGAGCGTGGCCGAGAACCCGACCACCTGATCATACTCATCGTAGCGGTCCTTGAGCATTGTGGAGGCGTCGCAGCAGGTGATCTTCACGATACCCCCTGTCGGATGGGGTTGAAAGGTCGTGAAAAATTCCTCCGCTTCGGGGTCCTCAACGTACTCGAGGGCTTCGGAGAATGCGGACCAGTAAAAGCAGAGTTTCATGATAACGTCTCGAGGCTGGAGCACAAGGTCGGAATCAAGATAGCGCGAAAGGAAAGCGCGGAGCTTCGCATCCTGCTCAAGGACGGCATCGACAGGCGGACCGATCTTCTGCGGTTTTAAGCTTTCATCCGGCCGGCATGAAGCAACCGTCTGAATGCAGGAGCCAAGAAGTTCCTCGGCCTCCGCGCGAAAGCGGGAGGGAATATTTCGGAGCTCTCCCCGCATCGATTCGAGCGTTACGCTGGAGAGCGCGGGAGAATAGTAGTCCATTGCCCGCGAGGGAAGGTTGTGGGCCTCGTCGATCACGAGGTTCGGCTTTCCTGTTTGATCGATAGTGATCGTCGCCGGACGGCCCAAGGCCGAACGCGCGGCAAAAACATAATTGTAATCGCAGATCACGATGTCGGCTTCCTCGGCCCCCTCAAGCTGCAGCTCAAAGGGGCAAACCCGGTATTCTTCACCCAGCTCGCGGAACGTTCGGGCCTTCAGTTTCCTTTTCTTCGCGAGAATGGCCGGGATCCCGTGTTCAGCTACCTTGGCGTAATAATCGCGGCTGAATTCGCAGAATGCGGGGTCGCAGAGCGGCTCGTTCTGGAAGCAGATCTTGCCTTTTGCCGTAATGGTGAGAGACTTGATCTTCGAACCCGTCTCCTGAAAACGCGCGACAGCATCCTCGGCAACCAGGTGCTGGCTGTTCTTCGGCGTGACATAGACCACCTTCTGGCCGCGGCCGAGCGATTCTTTGAGAACAGGATAGAGAACTCCGACAGTCTTCCCGAGCCCGGTGGGAGCTTGAAGGAGCATCGGGCTCCGCTCTTGCATTCCCTGCTCAATAGTCCGCATGAGCTCGATCTGGCCACAACGGGGTGTCTCATAGGGGAACGAGAACCCCGCGGCAAGCTTCCTGCGGCGGGAAGCCCGCTTTTCAGCTTTGCTCGTTTCTTGGACAAGTTCGTCCAGACGCAGGTCAAGCCATTTTTCGTAAGAGGGGATATCGAGCGCCTGTTCAAGATCCAGGGACTCTCCGGTGCGGGTTGAGATGAGATGGAAGGTCAACGCGGGGACGACCTTGTGTTCGAGCCAGTAAAAGTAACCGTAGGTCAAAAGCTGAAGACTATAAGGATGGTCCAGCGGGTTGTTGTATAATTTGCCGGCAAGGTCCCGGATATGAAAGCCCGTCTTGATCTCTTCGATCTTCGGCGGATCGTTCCTGAAGAGCCCGTCCATCCGGCCGTTGATCCTGAATTGATACCCTTCTCTCTCGAACGAGCGGCTGGTAGCGACCTCGGCTTCATAGGACTCATCGGACCTGGCCCTTTTTTTTTGAACGCGGGCGTGGAGCTCCTGCCCCTCGACCGCCGCCCGTCCATATCCTGAATGGGCCTCGATGCTCCCGGTCCGGGGAATCGGCAAAGCGAAATCGCGAAGTGCAAGCGGAACAAGTTTTGATTCTGTATTCATACAGTCGGTTCGCCGGATTTGAGCGACGGGAGCTGCGAAGGCGCGAAGGACATCGCGGAAGTTAAAAGGTTCTTTGCCGGGAAAATAGACCATTCAAGATGTCCTTCGCAACCTGATAAGAAGGACCTGTCTCTGAATCGTTACTTCATACTGCCGGTGCTCACGTGTTTTTTTCTCCGATGGTTCCATATATAGACAGCAATGATCCCCGCGCTCAGCGCCACGGCCCCGATCAGGGCCTGATGGGAGTACCGCATGATCAGCTCCCTGTTCACGCCGATAACATAACCGATGCAAGTGAGGATCGTGACCCAGAGACCGGCGCCGAGCAGCGTATAGAGCGCAAATTTGATATGGTTCATGCCTGCAAGACCGGCCGGCAGTGATATCAGATGGCGAACAACGGGAAGAAGCCTTCCGATGAAGGTCGATACCTCACCATGCTCCTTGAAGAACGTCTCAACCTTTGCGAATTTTTCCTCGGTGATCCAGACGTATTTGCCGTATTTGAGAAGCAGCGGCCTGCCGAGATAATGCGCTGCATAATAATTGGCGTACGCTCCCACAAGACTGCCGAGGGTGCCGCAGAGGATCGCCATCACCACGTTCATCTGTCCCTGCTGGGCGAGATAGCCCGCGGGCGGCATGACGAGCTCGCTTGGGATAGGAATGACCGAGCTTTCCATGGCCATGAGCAGAAAGATGCCGGGGTAGCCGAGCGCCCCGATGGTCATGACCAGCCAGTTTACCAGTTCCTGCATAAATATACTCCTGTGTGTAAATTTCAAATAACAATATCCAAATCACAAATAATATCAAAATTTCAAAATTCAAGGTTTCAACCGTTTCATACTTTGAATTTGATGCTTGGAACTTACTTGTGATTTGCTATTTGGGATTTGGTGTTTGCTTCACTCTTCCATGATTCCGAAATTCTTGAGCATGCGTTCGTCCTCTCGCCAGCCCTTCTTTACTTTGACCCAGAGCTGGAGAAAGATCTTGGCGCCGAGCAGCTTCTCCGCATCCTGTCGTGCGAGCGTCCCGATCTGCTTCAGCATTCCCCCGCCCTTGCCGATGAGGATGCCCTTTTGCGAGTCGCGTTCCACGTAGATAATAGCGGTGATGCGCGTAATGTCCGGCTCTTCCTTCATGTCCTCGATGACCACCGCGGTAGAATACGGGATTTCCTCTTTGGTAAGTTCGAACACCTTTTCCCGGATAAGCTCGGATACGATGAACCGTTCCGGCTGGTCCGTCAGCTGGTCGTCAGGGAAATACTTCGGTCCCTGCGGCAGCCGCTTCAGGATCATCTCGACCAGGCCGCCGAGGTCGTTCTTGAGCGCCGATACGGGAATGATCTCGGCAAAACCGTACATCGCGCTGTATCCCTGCATCAGCGGCAAGAGGGCCTCCTTTTTTATGAGGTCCACCTTGTTGATAAGAAGGAACACCGGTGTCTTTACCTCGGAAAGCGTCTCGATAATGAACCGGTCCCCGCCGCCCGGAGCGTCCGTGGCCTCGACCAGCATGAGAATCACATCCACCTCGTTGTAGGTCTGGAGCGCCGTCTTGACCATGACCTCGTTCATCTTGTGCATGGGTTTGTGGATGCCGGGGGTGTCCATGAACACCAGTTGCGCACCCGGCCGGGTCACAATGCCGAGAATGCGGTTTCGGGTGGTCTGGGGTTTGTTCGAGATGATGGCGATTTTCTCGCCGAGAAGGGCGTTCAGTAGCGTGGATTTGCCTACGTTCGGCCTTCCGATGATGGAGATGAATCCCGATTGAAAGTTTTGCGTGTCGGTCATGGGGGGTAGAATACCCGAAATCATGGTCTCGCGCAATAGAAAAGCCGGGAAAGGACAGACAGGTGCGGATGGAAATCGATTATTTCAGTGCATTATCCGGCGGGTCATTATTGATTACGTTGGAAATAATCATAATCTACCGCAGAGGCATAACCTGCTCTTGCGAAGGCGCGGCCATAAACGGAGACACGGAGAAATACGTATTGAAAAAATAAGTATTTTCTCTGCGCCTCGGCGTCTCAGCGGTTATATCCTATGAATTGCGAGTCCATCAATAGTATTGATTTCGAAATAGTTACTACTGATGCCTGCCTCTAGCACAGGCGCAACAAAGCGCGCACTCGGACAACACGAGGACCTAGATACGCGGCGTCCACGTCACTCCGTCAAGAGAAATAAGGGTGACGCCGCCCTGTCCCGCTGCTACGAACTGCGTCCCGGTCCAGGAAACATCATACAGATTATTGCCAATGCCCGAGGACTGCGATACCCACGTTACTCCGTCAAAAGAGGTAAGGATAATGCCGCCATCTCCCACTGCTGCGAACTCCGACCCGGACCAGGCTATGCTCCACAGGTCATTGGTTGTACCCGAGGTCCGCGACGTCCACGCTACTCCGTCGGGAGAGGTAAGGATGGCGCCGCCCCGTCCCACTGCGGCAAACTGCGCATTCGTCCCGGACCAGGCAACGCCGTTCAGGTCGTTACCCGTGTTTGATGTCTGCGATGTCCACATTATTCCGTCAGGAGAAGTAAGGATGATGCCGCCATCTCCCACTGCTCCATACTGCGATCCGGACCAGGCAACAGCATTCAGGTTCGTTCCCGTGCCCGAGGTCTGCAGTGTCCAGGTTGCCCCGCCGAACGAGGTGAGGATGGCGCCGCCCTGTCCCACTGACACAAACTGCGAATACGTCGCAGACCAGGCTACGCTGCTCAGATTATTGATAATGCCCGACGTCGGCGCTGTCCACGTGACTACGTCAGGAGAGGTGAGAACAATGCCGCCGGAGCCGACCGCCGCGAACTGAGGACCGGACGAGGCAACGCCCCACAGGTAATTGAACGTGCCCAAGGCCCGGAGTGTCCACGTTACCCCATCGGGAGAGGTGAGGATGATGCCGCCCTGTCCCACTGCGACGAACTGCGCTTGCACTCCGGACCAGGCAATGCCGTTCAAGTAGTTGAGAGTACCCGAGG